>CAZNGQ010000231.1:0-3994 GCA_964572095.1 uncultured Oscillospiraceae bacterium | reverse complement strand
CGCTGATTCCCTGCCGAAAGGTCGTTCCAAGAGCCTTGACGGCCGGGAGATCGCCGAATGTGTCGCGCAATGTGCCGCCCAGGGCGGGCGCGTCCCAGTCTGCGGAAGGCACATCGTTCTGGCAGAAGCCGCGGATGAGCTCTTCGCTGACGTCCAGGATCATACGTTTGTAGGTATCGTGCAGATCGCTTCCGTTCAGGACCTTCCTGCGCTGTTCATAGATCAGGTTTCGCTGGGTGTTCATGACATCGTCGTATTCGAGAACGTTTTTGCGGATTCCGAAGTTGCGGCCCTCGACACGTTTTTGCGCGGATTCGATCACATTCGACAGCATCCGATGCTCGATCTGCATGTCCTCCTCGACGCCAAGCGCGCCAAAGAGGCCCTGGATTCTTTCCCCGCCAAACAACCGCATCAGGTCGTCCTCGAGGGAAAGGTAGAACCGGCTCATGCCCGGATCGCCCTGTCGGCCGGAACGGCCGCGGAGCTGGTTGTCGATTCGACGGGATTCATGACGTTCCGTTCCGATGATGCACAGGCCGCCGACCCCGATCACCCGGTTATGCTCCTCCGCCGTCTGCAGCTTGAACCGCTCGTTCAGCTCCTTGAACCGTCGTCTGGCGTCCAGGATGATTTCATCATCGGTTTCGTTATATGCGGTCGACGCCTCGATCAGGTCATCATCGAAGCCCTGGCGTCGAAGCTCCTGGCGTGCCAGAAACTCCGGATTGCCGCCAAGCAGGATGTCCGTGCCGCGCCCGGCCATGTTTGTCGCGATCGTGACGGCGTTGAACCGGCCGGCCTGCGCAACGATCTCGGCTTCGCGCGAATGCTGCTTCGCATTGAGCACATTGTGTTCGATCCCGTTCTTGCGGAACAGTTCGGAAAGGATTTCCGACCGCTCGACCGATACCGTACCGATCAGGATCGGCTGGCCGGACTCGTGGATTTCCTTCACGTCCCGCAAGATCGAAGTGTATTTCCCCCTGGTCGTTTTATACACGGCATCGGGAAGGTCTTCGCGGATCATCGGCCGGTTGGTCGGAATACAGACAACGTCCAGCTTGTAGATCTCCCGGAATTCGTTCTCCTCCGTGGCGGCGGTGCCGGTCATGCCGGACAGCTTGCGGTACATGCGGAAATAGTTCTGGAATGTGATCGTCGCAAGGGTCTTGTTCTCCCGCTCGATCTTGACGCCTTCCTTGGCTTCGATCGCCTGGTGAAGCCCGTCGCTGTAACGGCGGCCGAACATCAGACGGCCGGTGAAATCGTCGACGATGATGACCTCGCCGTCCTTGACCACGTAGGCATGGTCAAGGAACATCGTGCCATGCGCCCGAAGCGCGTTGTTGATATGGTGCTGCAGCTGGTAGTTCTCCTCGTCGGCCAGATTGCTTACGCCGAAGAAGCGCTCCGCTTTCTGGACGCCGGCAGGTGTGAGGACGGCTGTTTTCGCCTTTTCATCGACAATATAGTCGGCAGTGTCCGAGACCGCGTCCAATTCCATTTTGTCATCGGATTCGGACACCACATGCTTGCCCAGCCGACGGACGAACTGGTCGGCCTTGGCATACAGGTCCGTCGCCTCGGTGCCCATGCCGGAAATGATCAAGGGCGTACGGGCTTCGTCGATCAGGATGCTGTCGACTTCATCGACGATGGCGAAATGCAGGTTCCGCTGCACCATCTGTTCTTTGTACGTGACCATGTTGTCGCGCAGGTAATCGAATCCGTACTCGTTGTTGGTGCCATAGGTAATGTCGCAGGCATACGATCGACGGCGTTCATCGTTGTCCAGTCCATGTACGATAAGACCGACGGACAAGCCAAGGTAACGGTAGATCTTTCCCATCCATTCGCTGTCGCGTCGGGCGAGGTAATCGTTGACCGTGACCACATGCACCCCCTGGCCGGCCAGCGCGTTCAGATAGGCCGGGAGAGTGGCCATGAGGGTCTTGCCCTCACCGGTCTTCAGTTCGGCGATACGTCCCTGGTGCAGGACGATGCCGCCGAGGAACTGGGTCTTGAAAGGGAACTGCCCGATGACCCGTCGAGCGGACTCGCCAACGGCGGCATACGCATCCGGCAGGATCTCTTCCAAGGTCGCCCCCTCCGAAAGCCTTTCGCGAAGCCGGTCCGTTGTGCCTTTCAGCTCGGATTCGCCCATTTCGCGGTATTCTTTTTCCAGGGATTCGATCTGGTCGAGAATCGGACGGATCCGTTTGATTTCACGATCACTGTGTGATCCAAAGATTTTGTCAATCAATCCCATGCGATTTATCCCTTTCTGTGGCCGGGACAATGATCGGTCAGGGATTCGGAATCCTGCCGTCGTTTCTCAGCCGGTCCAATACGGTTAAATAGCCGTCCGCGCCATAATTCAGCGAACGGTTGACCCGACTGATCGTGGCTGTGCTGGCACCGGTCCGTTCGCAAATGTCCGAGTACTTCATCCCCTGCTTCAGCAGTACGGCTACATGCAGACGCATCGCAAGGGACTTGATTTCCGCTACGGTGCAGATATCCTCGAAAAACGAATAGCATTCCTGGCGGCTCCGTAACGAAAGTACGGCGTCGAACAGCAGATCGACAGACTCGTCCCGCAGCTTTTCGTTCATTCCGGAACCCCGCACAAGGTTTTGGCTTGTCGGATGATCGATGTGAAACATACAATGACCTGCGCCAAAACCACAATCATGATACCCCATGCGCTATATCATGGCAATAGCGCACCCGGCTGGCGGATCAGGCATAGCGGTTGGAAATGCCCTGCGCGGAGACAACCAGGGAGATGCCGGCACAATCCGCATAAACGGCCGCTCTTTCCATTTCGGCCCGCACGACCGGCCCCATTGGATTTTCCGGTATCACCAGGAACAGGATCCGGCTCCGGATATCGCCCGGCTGGATGTGGATCTGTCCGCTTCCCCACGGTCTATCCGTCCCGTCAAAGGACGAAAGCAGATCAATCTCTTCGCAAAGCGCGTCAAAAACCGAGTCTTCGGACTGGAGTCCCGGCGCCGTGACATCCATGCTTCGAATGGATGTGGCCGTTCCTTCCCGGTAGGCCGCGATCACAGGATAACCCATGGGCAGGTTTCCTCCGTTGCGGATTCGCAGTACCCGTCCCCTTTCGAGGTTGTCCAGCGACCAAACCCCATCGCTGTCCGCCGATACGCTGGAGCCGGATACGGAATGCGCGACGGGCAGTAATGTATCAAAAGAGGCGGATCGGGTTCCGAACAGCAAGTCCAACCGGTAGCTCACATGGAGGTAGACCTCGCCGTCCGAAAGCGCGCCTTCGATGCGGACATCCAGGTCATGTACCCCCTTCAGGCAAGGATCCGTCCGGTCGCCGGGAGTCATCCAGTGTATGATCCGCTCGCGGATAAACGGACCACCGGCAAGAACCGCCGAAATATCCAGCAACCGTCCTGCTGCTTCCGGATCTCCCACGGCTTCCTCCAGCACACGTTGCAGACCGTCATCGATCCCCGCGGCGTCCGATGCGGCGACCACCATTGCGGTTTCCGCCGCTGTATTGTCCGCAGCGTTCCGGATCAGCAGTCCGGCCTGGGCGGCGACCGGATACTGCAGCAGGGAAAATGCCACAAAGAGAAGCAGCGGCAGTGCGATCGCGGTTTCCAGCGTGATGGAACCGCGCTTGTTTTTGGCGTCTGTCATGTCGGGCACCTGCCGGTCAATGCCATTTCCCGCCCCCGATAGGCCGTTGTGATCGTGATACCCCGGTAAAAGTCCCCGGAGACGTTCTTTTTCATGACTTGCCCGAGCCTTGCGAGGATCCGGTCATCTGGAACAAGGTACAGCAGCAGCCGAAGATAGTCGTCATAGTAGAGAAGGACCGGATCGAGTCCCGGACAGAGGGGCACCCCTACTCCCTGTTGGATACGGTCGGAATCGTCAAAGGCCTCGGCCAAACTCCAGACGGACGCGACAATGACGGATAACGGGGCTTCCGGCAGCACGACCGCTC
>CAZNGQ010000230.1:0-4036 GCA_964572095.1 uncultured Oscillospiraceae bacterium | reverse complement strand
GATCGTGGATTCACGGATCCAAGCCGCGTCAATCACCGGCTGTCCGTTCCAGGTCCCCTCATGCAGCAGCATGCTGCCGATCTTGGCGAAGTCCTCCGTCCGAAAATTCAACCCGCTCTCCATTTTTTCAAATCGCGCAGACATGCTGTCCAGACTCCAGGAGGCGTCATCGGAAGCCCCGACCTTTGTCCAGATTCTGGTCTGGAAATAGTCGGCCACGTGCTGTCCGGTACTGCGTTCCAGAATCAGGCCCAGCAACAGGGGATGATAATTGTTGTAATGGAACCGCCCGGTATAGTGGGGGTCGACGCGCAGCCCCTCCAGGGCGAGACGCCTCATGTCCGGCATATAGTATGTCTTGGCGTCGTCTGTCAGCCAGGCGACCCCTTCTTTATATTCGATGCAGGACCGCATCGTGAGAAGGTCGAGGATCGTAATGTCCTGAAACCCGGTTCCATCGAGTTCCGGCAGGAAGTCCGTGATCTTCTGGTTGACGCCGCGGATCACGCCGTCCTGGATCGCACAGCCGATCAAGAGGGAGTCGATGGATTTTACGGAGGAAAAAGAGGTCTGGATCGAGTCTTTTTCCGCACCGTTCAGGTAGGTTTCATACCGGATCTGGTCCTGCCGGATCACAAGAAACGAGGTTGTTCCGTTGTTCTCGAGAACGGACGACAGGGGTGCGCTCCAGCGCTTCCCGTCCGTGCCCTCGTACTGGACGACACGATTTTCCAGCGACGGATCGATGTCGTGCGCATAAACGTAGGGATTCGTGCTCGCGATGATCCGCCGTTCGGGAAAGATACGCCAGTCCCGGACATCCGATTCGCCATAGACCATGACACGAAACATGTAAGTCGGGGAGTACAAGACCGCGAAGCACAGGACCGTCAGGACAGCGGTTGCCGCCAGCATCCCGGCCAGGACGGGTATCAGACGCACGACGTTTCTCATGGGCTTCCTCCGGATCTGCCGTCATTCCGGCGTAAATCAGGCGAACCGCACTTCCACCCGGCACCGGTCCCCATCCATCAGCGTGCCGACGACGGTGACGCGGACGTCTTCCTGTCTTCCGCCCGAGACCGACCGGATCATGGCGGTCATGGGATCCAGGCACCAGCCGCGGCAAGGATTGGCGCCGCCCATCCGTCTGGACAGCGCACACAGTTTGCAGGCGGTCGCCGTGGCCGTCAAACCGCCATCCGTCCGCTCCACCTGCCAGTTGGCGCAGTCGAAGACCTCGGAAAGTTTCAGGAAGACTTGCTCGGCCGTCTCGATCCCGAGTTGCCGGATCATGAGCGGTGCCGTCTGTTCCTGGCCTGCTTTTTTCCTGTCCACGATGTAGTCCAGCACTTTCAGCTTTTCATAGGTGTTGACGGTTTCTGCGAGCGATGCGGCATAGACATTCTGCATGAGGGCCAGTTTCTTTTCCGTTTCCATGTTCATCTTCCTTTTATTTAGACTAACGTTCGTTAGCCACTCCTCAAAAAAAATCAGCGCACGTCTTTCAGGACATGGCGGATCTCCTCCCGGATTTCTTCCCTGGACAGGGTGCGGCCCTTGACGACGACGCTTTCGATCAGGTTCTCCAGCACATGGACCAGGGTGCGTACGATGACGACGCCGTCTTCCACCCCTTTCAAGTGCGGCATGACCCGTTCGTAATGGCGCGGCAGGATGGAGCGTTCCCACGCGTCCATGATCCCGAGCAATTCGCTGTCGCCGTCGAAAGACAGGTACACCTTGACGCCGAGGCGATAGATCTTGCGGTCGAAGTCGTTCAGCTGTGTCGTGCTGTAGACGAACTCCGTATAGTACTCGACGATGTCCGTTTGCCGGACCTGCTCCGCCAGTCGCTTCAGCAAGGCGAAATAATCAGTCCGGATGATCTCGTGGAACAGTTCCTTCTTGCTTGTGAAATAGTAATACACCATCGGCAGGGAGCAGCCCGCTTCCTGCGCGATGTGGCGGATCGTCGTGCCGTGGTATCCGTCCCGGTTGAAGTGGTCGACGGCGACGGCCTTGATTTTTTGCCTGAGGTCTGTCTCCACTGGCGTCTCCTCGTGGATTTCGCTTAACGTTCGTTAGAATTGTACCGCAAAATCACTCGGCATGCAACCGGTGGATTCCGACGGAATCCAAGGGACGTCAGCTGTGCCGGATCAGTTCTTGAACAGGCAGAACGGGTGTCCGGCAGGGTCGAAGAACACCGCCACCCCCGGCAGTACCTGTTCCGCCGGCGGTGCCAGGACCGCCCCGCATTCCAGGGCGTGTTCCGTCGCCTTGTCCAGGTCGTCCACCATGAAATCCAGGTGGATCATTTTCTGCTGCCGGCCAGGGGTTTCCGGCCAGACCGGCCGCTCGTACAGCGGCTCCGTCTGGAACGACAGCCCGGTGCCGCCGGCGGGATCGCGGACCAGGACCCACTCGGGCTCCTCGACCGTCTTGCGCCACCCGAGCAGCGCGCAATAGAAATCCGACAGGGCGACCGCGTCCGCGCAATCCAGGACGATGGTCCGCAACGAGATATGAAATCCGTCCACCAGGGAAGCCGCCATGTGTGTCACCTCCGATGTAGCGCAGGCATCTGGGTCTTGAGCGCCTTGGCCCGTTCCTTCCGCTTCATCATACCCCTTCCAGCGCGCTTTGATCGCGTCCATGCGCATGGACGGCCGCCACGGCAAACAGGGACAGGAAACCCAGGTTCGGGGTGCTCAGGCAGAGGCCGTACAGAAAGGCGGAATCCGGGAACAGCAACGCAACGGGAACCGTCACAAACGCGATGGCCAACGGATTCGCGAGGGCACACCACCGGGCATAGGGGGTCCGTTTCCGGATGATCGCGACAAACAGAATCAACAGCGCGGCGGCCGGCAGGGCCAGGCAGACGGCGATCGTGGGCGCAAGCATGCCGTACATCCCATTCGTCAGCCGCAGGGCCAGGTCGGGGTGCCCGGTGTCGTACAAGAACTTGTACGCGTACTGCGGCAGGCAGAAGAACGCGTGGACGAACAGTCCGCACACGCTGGCCAGGGCGGAGGAGGTCAGGAAGGTCCGCGCGGTCCGGGCCGATACGGGCAGGATCTGTCCATAGATCCCGTACAGGCCGACCAGATAAAGCGGAAACGCGATGGAGGCGAAGAACATCGACAGCGCCGGGCGCCAGAGCGCCACGTCCGCCCACCCGACCTGGGCCATGCCGAAGGTACCCATCGCGCCGGGCTCCAGCCAGCCGAGCAGGAAATCGCCGATCAGCGCCAGCGTGCCGCCGAAGAGCGGCAGTACATTGAAAACCAGAAACCTGTTTTTCCGCGTCATGTCACACCCCTCTGCAGCCATTCCTGCGTTCGGTCCATCAGCCTCGGCTGGATGGCCGGATAGGTCAGCCTGTCCGGCAGTCTGTCGGTCAATACCCGTTCCGCGATTTCGTAGTCCGGCAGGCTCCCGAACCTCGTAATCTCCGCAAAGTACAGCATGCCGGCGGATACCGCTTCGTCGCTCGCAATGCCGTACGGGGTGATCGGCGACAGCGAGAACTCCACCGCTCCGGTCTCTTCATAGAGCTCGCGCCGGGCCGCCTCCTCCGCGGTCTCCCCCGGCTCCACATGTCCCCCGGGCAGTTCAAGCGTCTCCCGCTCCTTGTTGCGGACATACACCCACCGGCCATTGAACCGCGCCGCGATGACGGCAAAATCCGGGTTTGCGGGGATTCGTGTCGGGAAAAGCACACGGAGCGGATACGGTCGGTAACCGGCAAGATCTCTCTCGAAGAAAAGTTCCGCCTGTACGTTGTCGTTATAGCGAGCCGTTTCAATAAAACCGAACTTCCGGAACAGACGGTGCGCCGCAACACGGTCCCGGCGGGTGTCCAGCAGGATTTTCGAAAACCCCTGTGCCTTGGCAAAGGACATCGCGCGGGCGAAGAGCGCCTCGCCGTACCCCTGTCCCTGGCGGGCCGGAACGACATACAGCCGCTTGAGCTCGGCGCGGGTGCGTGCCGGATCGAGCGCCCGGACCGCCACCATGCCGATCAGGT
>CAZNGQ010000229.1:0-4067 GCA_964572095.1 uncultured Oscillospiraceae bacterium | reverse complement strand
GCGATCATCCATACGTTCATGAACGGTCATGACCTCCATATCGTTCCCAACACCGGTTTCGGACTTGGCGTCAGCCGACTCCCGGACAGCTTTGAAACCATCGAAGACGAATACCCGATCGGTGATTTCTTCCGTCAACGGAACGAGCGTTCCGTACAGAACGGGCTGGATTTTTCAGGCTACATGGGGAAGGATGTCATTCTATCCGGTTACGCCGTCTCGTCGGTGTCGGGGGTAGGCAAGGCAGGGACGATCATCCTGGTCATTGGCGACGGAGAGGTGGTCGGATACTGGTATCAAGAGGCTATTGCGGATCTTTCCGTCGAGAAACCGGATGCTATGATTCTGTCCAAGTATTTGAACGGCGGATACGACAACTACAGCCGATAGCCGCCGCCTCCCTAGCCGATCACCGTCATCTGGACCCGGCGCATCCCCTCGCCGACCGCGTCCAGATGAGTCAGGTGCGCGCAGTCATAGTGTCCGAGCGACAGCCCGTCCACGCCCATGGTGGACAAAACCTCCAGGGAACGGTAGATGTCTTCGGCCGTCGCGTTGGGACGCACCCCCATTCCGGCAAGCAGGCGCTTGTCCATCCCGATCCCCCTGCGGATTCCCAGCAGGCTTTTTCGTTTGGTCACATAGTCGTCCTTGCCGCCGAACTGTTCGGAGTACTCGCAGTCCCGGACGGAGTCGAGGCAGTGGGCGAGACGCTTGAACGAGATCCCGGTGTATTCCGGAACCTCCATGAAATTGTTGTACCGGAAGTCGATGCCCGGGCGGATCCGATGCACGAGCGCGGAGATCTCCTCCATCAGCAGCGTGACCGAATCCACGCGGAATTTCAGAAACTCCATCACGCCGGGATATTCCATCAGAAGAAGCGCCTGGGTCGCGTTGCTGCCCATCGTCATGTGCTGCTCCAGCAGGTGGTCGATCCCATGGATATGGTCCGCGCCTGAAATGCTGTTGAAAATCCGCATGTCCCGCAGGATCCGATCCCAGTCATAGCCCAGTTTCACCGCGAGGTCGCGGCAGTGCGGGCAGAAGCAACCGGACCGGCCTAGACCGAGGAAGGAGCCCATCTGCGGGTTGCCGTTCGGAAGCCACTGCTTCATGAACCAGGGTGTCTGGACCGCCTTTTCCCCCGCAAAGGTGATCAGGCAGGTCTGGATGTAGTCGAGCTCATGGTTGCGGACGGTGTCGGCGAAGATCGCCCGCTGGTACTCCCGGACGTCGGGGTGGTTGGAGCAAAGCATGCCAAGGAACCCACCGATGATCTCACCGTTGACGTCCCGCTGCAGCGTATCCGGAAACTCGCGGAACGCCTTTGCCGTGTCATACACCGTATGGGAGAGCTCCACGCCGGCACGCATCCCCCTGCTGTGGGCTTCCTTCGTGAGAACCTCGAGCCAGTCGGTTCCTCTCAAAAAGTCATCCTCGGCAAACGAGGGCTTCAGCGGGGTGTTGTCGAAGCTTTTCATGTCGAGGTGGTAATACACATGGCTGTCTTCCGGCAGGTAAAACTTCCGGTTCGGATTGTGTGTAAAAAAGAGGCTGGTCAGCGGTCGCTTTTCATAGTGCATGATCCCGACCAGATACAGGCTGTTGACATTGCAGCGGTCCTGCAGGTTCTCCGCCGCCGTCTGGATGCCCTCGTCCGCGAGGTCCCACGGATACAAACTGGCCGCGACTTCCTTGATGTACATGATGGTTTTTCCTCCTGAATTTGAATACGCTGATCGTAACGCTTTGCGCAATACCGGTGCAACAGGATCATCGGTTCCACAAGAACCGGAAAATCAGGCCGAGTACCACCATCATCACGAGGAAGACCACACAAACGAATCCGATGGCGCTCCGGGTCCCCTTTTCCCGGCTGATCTTGCACGCGCGGAAACCCGCCGGGATCCAGACCAGCAGAAACACCGCGGCCCAGAACCCGATCGTGGCCACATACTCCATCGGCGGATGCGAGAATTGTTCCCGCAGCGACGCGCCGTCAAACACGACGATCATGAATTCCGGCAGAAAGGGGAAAAAGATTGAGGCGATTAGCCAGCCTACCGTGGCAGCCGTCCATCCGGAATTCCATTTCCTGGGCTTTTCCATTGTCGACACCTCCGTAAAAAACCATGTTGAGCAGTATCCTAACTATAGCCACAATCCGACTAACATTTTTGTTTTTTGCAAAATCCTTAGCCTTTTCGCGTACTCGATCAGCCGGGTAATATCCTTTGCAGGATCATCCACATATCGACGGATGGCGTTGTTGAACACCTCCCTGTCCATTTTTCCGGAATAACGAAGGCAATCGCAGATGGTTCGCTCTTTGTCATAGATTCGGATCGAGTTACCATCCATTTCACCAGATGTCATCCCGACTCCAAGAAGCGATGGTTCGACAAAATAGGGCTTTATGAACGGATAATCGATCCGGAACCGGCTTTTCCCACTGTGCTTGCTGACGGCAAGATGCCACGCGGGGGGGATCCGATCGCTGTACCGATAATAAAACAAGGCGGTATCCATGCAGAATACAGCGTCGGGGAACAGTCGGGCCACTGTTGCGGCCTCGCTCTGTTTTTCGATATCGATCCACTGGTAATATCCATACCGGATTCTTTCGATCACTCCGTCGAGAATGAGACGCTGGACATCCTTGTAAAAGACACGCTCTGCATAAAGTTCGTGTGTGCGCATCATCCCGGCATGCTTCTCAAATACGGATTTAATCTCATCAATCGAACGCATCGAGATACTCCATTACAACTTTTGACTAAATTCTATTTAAAGCGGACGAAGTTGTAATCTCATCTTACACCCTGTACGACGTTTGCGCCAATACGACTTATGAACTTTTTCTGCTGCGAGCGGACAAAGTCGTAATGCCGTACCCCGCAGACCCGAACGCCCTTCCAATTGATTGCGGTGTCCAATCGCGCTAGCATGTTATGTAATTGGCATATCGAGCTCCGACCGGTCGGCACCCGCTGCATCGGATGGACATCCGGAAAGTGAGGCACCCATGGACACACACAGAAAGACCCTGACCCTGGACCCCAACCACGACGGGCTCCCGCCCAAAACCCGCCGGCTGTTCCTCGGCGGCACGTTCCGCACCCCGCGCATCGCCCGGTATGGGTATGAATTCGCCGGATGGTTCGAAGACCCGGCCTGCACCCGCCCGCTTGCGGAGGATCGGATCCTCGCATACGAGGGCGTGCTGTACGCCGACTGGACCCCCTGGGACGAGAACGCCCGGGCGGCGGCGGACGAGTTCCTGCAGGAGTCGCGGGAGGCCAAGTACATCATCTCCCGTGCGCCGGCCTACGAGCCCGCCACGTTTTATCCCTATTATGCCAAGGCGGTCCGGCTGGTGTTCCAGGTCGAGCCGAACGCCGAGCCCATCACCGAAGACATCCTCCGGACCGTCCGGGAGACCCGGGCACTGCGCGCCGCCCTCCGGCTCAAAGTGGCCGACCCGGAGCAGGTGGTTTGGTACATCTGGGGCGACCGCATGCCCGAGGCTGCGGACGCGGACCGCTACGATTTCCACTTCCAGTTCGACTACCCGGGATTCCGGCCGCTCCTGCTCCCCTACCTGCTCCCGGACCAGTCCGCGGTCAAGGGAAACATCATCGTGGTCGCGGGCGGCGGTTTCGCGCAGCGTTACAACCAGAACGAGGGGTACCCGATCGCGGAGGCGTTCAACCGGATGGGCTACAACGCGTTCGTCCTGCAGCGCCGGGTCGCGCCCTGGGAACCGCTCGACTCGAGCCTGGACCTGCAGCGAAGCGTCCGGTACCTGCGGCACAACGCGGCGAAATACGGGGTCGGCGCGATCGAGCACATCGCCCCGGTCGGGTTTTCGGGCGGCGGAGCCACGATTATCGGGATGATCGAGAATTGCTATGGCACCATCACCCCCGACGCGATCCACCCGGGCTATGTTCCGGACGAAATCGACCGGCTGGACTCGGACTGCAAGGCGGCGATGATCGTCTACGGAGCGTTCGGGACGTTCCAGCCCGGCAACCCCCATGTGCCGTCGCTGTTCCTGATCG
>CAZNGQ010000228.1:0-4075 GCA_964572095.1 uncultured Oscillospiraceae bacterium | reverse complement strand
TCGGATCGGCTCCTTTGCTGTCCGGCCGGCCGGCAGGCGGGAGAAGCCGGATCACACGTCCGCCGACCGGCGGCAGGTTTACCCGGATCGAGCAGGGAAAGTCGTCGACGGATCCGTCGACCGCCTGGATGTCCTCGGAGCCTCGAGGCAGCGTCGGATACCCGCTGCCACCGAAATCGCACGCGTCGGTGTCCAGAATGATTTCATAAGCGCCCGGAAACGGTACTCCAATCCCGTATCCATCGAGCGGAGCCGGCTGCAGGTTGAGCGCGACGATCAGGAACGCCCCGTCCGGCGAACGGCGGGAAAAGACGTAGACGCTGTTGTCGCGGTCGGAGCAGCTGTGCCAGCGGAACCCCTCCCAGGACCGGTCGTCCGACCAGAGTTCCCGATGGTCGAGATAGAAATGGTTCAGGTGCGCGACATACGCCCGAAGCCGGCGGTGCGTCTCGTACTCCAGCAGAAACCATTCAAGCTGTTCGTAGTACCGCCACTCGACGAACTGGCCGAACTCGCTGCCCATGAAACTGAGCTTGACGCCGGGGTGCGCGGCCATATAAAGGAAAAACACCCGGACACCGGCGAATTTGCGCCAGATGTCGCCTGGCATCCGGTCGATCAGAGACTGCTTGCCGTGGACGACCTCGTCATGCGATATCGGTAGCACGAACCGCTCGGAAAAGGCGTAGGTCATGGAAAAGGACAGCGCATCCTGATGCCATCTGCGGTACAGGAAGTCGCGCGAGAAATAATCCAGGGTGTCGTGCATCCAGCCCATGTTCCATTTATGGGTGAAAAACAGGCCACCCGCCTCGACCGGCGCCGTGATCCCGGGCCATGTCGTGGATTCCTCGGCAATCATGAACGCATAGGGATACCGCTCCCGGACAATCGTGTTGAGTTTGCGAAGGAACGCGATCGCCTCGATGTTCTCGGCTCCGCCATACTGGTTGGGCAGGTATTCCCCGCGTCCGTAGTTCCGATAGAGCATGCTGCTGACGGCATCGACGCGCAGTCCGTCCAGGTGGAACTCCTCCATCCAGAAGACCGCGTTGGACAGGAGGAACGAACAGACCTCGAATTTGGCGAAATCGAAGACCAGCGTCCCCCATTCCTTGTGTTCGCCGATCCGGTCGTCCGCATACTCGAACGTCGGACCGCCGTCGAACCGGGCCAGCGCGAACGCGTCCTTGGGAAAGTGGCCGGGCACCCAGTCCAGGAGCACGCCGATCCCGTTCGCGTGCAGGTGGTCGACAAAGGCCCGGAAATCGTCCGGCGTGCCATACCGGCTGGTCACGCTGTAATACCCGGAAACCTGATACCCCCAGGACTCATCCAGCGGATGCTCCATGATCGGCAGCAGCTCCACGTGGGTATAGCCCATCTCGACGGCATAGGCGGCCAGCCGGCGCCCGGCCTCGCGATAGTCCAGCACCGATCCGTCGGGATTGCGGCGCCAGGAACCGAGATGGACCTCGTAGATGTTGGTCGGCCGGTCGGCAGGCTGGACGGGAAGCGAAGCCAGGTACGGCCCGTCCGTCCATTCGAAGCCGGCGGGCGCGTACAGGATCGACGCGGTGTCCGGCCTCGTCTCGCTGTGGAACGCGTAGGGATCCGCCTTGAGGCAGACAGACCCGTCCACGCCGGTGACCTCGAACTTGTACCGGTCCCACGCGCGGGCGTCCGGGACGCAGCCTTTCCAGATTCCCGTCGAGCCATACATCCGCATCTCGTCCGACGGACGCGGGGACCACTGGTTGAAATCGCCGGCAACGCGGACCGCGGTCGCCCGCGGAGCCCATACGGCAAAAGAAAAGCCCGGCTCGCCACCCCCCATGGGATGGGCGCCAAGCATGCGGTAGCTCATGCAGTCCTCGCCCTGGTTAAAGAGGAAAGCCTGGTCCATTGATCGGCCTCCAGTCATGCGCGGATCCTGTTTCCATTATACCGTACTTGAATCCCCGGGCCCGCATCAAGATGGAGGGACGGCCTTCTGTCCAGGCCGTCCCTCCGGTTGCGTTCCTTGTGGAGGGCGTCGATGTCAGCGCGCCTCGGCGGCTCCCTGACCGAAAATCTCGAGTTCGGCGGGGATCAGGCGGTGGTGTCTTTCCGGCAAGGTGTACCGCAGGGCTTTTTCAAAGCTGTCGGCGGTAAAGCAGCCGGTCGCGGACGACAGGCATCCGAGGAGCATGACCGTGGCGAACGCCATGTTCCCGCGCTCGGACGCGACACGCGAAGCCTCGAGCGGATAAAACCGGACGTCCGTCCGCAGCGTGTTTTCCGGAACGAGCGTTCGGTCCACGATGATCGTTCCGCCCGGCTGGACCTTTGCCTCGAATTTACGGAGCGAAGGCGTATTCAACGCGATCAGCACATCACAGGTGTCCAGCACGGGGGATCCGATCGGGGTGTCGGAGACGATCACGCCGCAATTGGCCGTTCCTCCCCGCATCTCCGGACCGTAGGACGGGAACCAGGAAACCTCGCGTCCCTCGATGAGCCCCGCCTCCGCGACGATCTTGCCCGCGGACAGGATGCCCTGGCCGCCAAAACCCGCAAGGATGATTTTCAGTTCCATCTCACACCTCCAGGTCGGCGCCCTTGTAGACACCAAGCGGATATTGCGGCATCAGGGCGCTCTCGAGCCATTCCAGGGACTGGATCGGATCCTTGCCCCAGTTGGTCGGACAGGTCGACAGGACCTCGATCATCGTGAAGCCGAGACCGGCCTTCTGGACGCGGAACGCCTTGCGGATCGCCCGCTTGGCCGCGTTGATGTTGCGGACGCTGTTTACCGCGACCCGTTCGATGTAGGCCGAGCCCGTGAGAAGCGAAAGCATTTCGCTGACGTTGATCGGGTAGCCCTGGGTGTCGGGATTGCGGCCGAACGGCGACGTGGTGGTCACCTGGCCGACGAGCGTGGTCGGTGCCATCTGGCCGGACGTCATGCCGTAGATCGCGTTGTTGACGAAAATCGTGGTGATCTTCTCGCCGCGCGCCGCGGCATGGACGATCTCAGCTGTTCCGATGGCCGCCAGGTCCCCGTCCCCCTGATAGGTGAATACCGTGCTGTCCGGATGGACGCGCTTGACTCCGGTCGCGACCGCCGGCGCGCGGCCGTGGGCCGCCTGGATCATGTCGCAGGAGAAATAGAGATAGTTGTTGTAAGCGCATCCGACCGGTGAAACGCCGATCGCCTCTTCCAGCAGGTTCTCCTCGACCAGCGCCTCGGCGACAAGCCGGTGGATGATGCCGTGCGTGCAGCCGGGGCAGTAGTGCCGGGGCAGATCGGTCAGCCCGCGGGTGTTCTCAAAGACTTTTCTTGCCATTTCCGTCACCTCCCCACAATTTCATGGATTTTGGCCATCAGCTCGGCCTGCGTGGGAAGATTGCCTCCCATGCGCCCGTGGAAATGCACCGGGCGGGCGCCGTTGACGGCAAGCCGCACGTCCTCCACCATCTGGCCGGCGTTGAGCTCGACATCCAGGATGGCGCGTACGTTCGGATCGGACGCGGCCTTTGCGACCGCATCGGACGGGAACGGCCAAAGCGTGACCGGGCGGATCAGGCCTACCTTGATCCCCTCGGACGCGGCCTGCAGGATCACGTTGCGCATGATGCGGCTGCAGGTTCCGAACGCGGTGATCAGCAATTCGGCGCCTTCGCACCCGGTCAGCTCCACACGGGTCTCGCGGCGGGCGATCTCCCTGTATTTCGCCTGGAGCCGGAGGTTCAGCGCTTCCAGCTCGTCCGCCTCGATGTAGATCGAAGTCACATAGTTGTGCTCCCGCGTGCCGCGGGTGCCGGTCAGCGCCCAGGATTTGTCCGGCAGGTCGACCGGCTCCGTATCCCGGAACTGGACGGGTTCCATCATCTGCCCCAGTGCGCCGTCGCCCATGATCATCACGAGCACCCGGTACCGGTCGGCGATGTTGAATGCCTCGACGGTCATCTCGTACAGCTCCTGCACGCTGGCGGGTGCCAGTACGACATTGCGGTAGTCCCCGTGGCCGCCGCCCTTGGTGGCCTGGAAATAGTCCCCCTGGGCCGGCAGGATGCCGCCCAGGCCCGGGCC
>CAZNGQ010000227.1:0-4220 GCA_964572095.1 uncultured Oscillospiraceae bacterium | reverse complement strand
AATGAAAGAGAGCGTCATCTCGCTGTCCATCGGCGAGCCGGATTTCGTAACGCCTTGGCAGATTGTGGACGCGGGCATCCGTTCCTTGAAGTGCGGAGAGACGCATTACTCTTCCAATCAAGGCCTGATCGCTCTGCGGGAGAGCATTTGCCGATATTGCGAGCGCAAAATCGGACTCTCCTACGACCCCAGGTCCGAAACGGTCGTCACGGTCGGCGGAAGTGAAGCCATCGACGCGGCGGTCCGCGCGCTGGTCAATCCGGGCGACGAGGTGATCGTCCCGCAGCCTTGCTATGTCTCGTATGATGCCTGCGTGCGCCTGGCCGGCGGCGTGCCGGTATCGATCGAGTGCCGCCGGGAAGATGATTTCAAACTCTGTGTCGAGCAACTCGAGGCGGTGGTCACCCCCCGCACAAAAATGGTCATACTCGGCTATCCGAACAATCCGACCGGTGCCGTCATGACAAAAGAAGACCTGGCTCCGCTGGCCGAATATTTCATGAAAAAGGACATTGCGGTCGTCAGCGACGAGATCTACGCGGAACTGACCTACGCGCCTGCCTCCCATTTCTCCATCGCGTCTTTCCCGGGCATGCGGGACCGCACCATCGTCATCGGCGGTTTTTCAAAGACCTATGCAATGACCGGTTGGCGCATCGGATTCGCCGTTGGTCCCTCCGTGTGGCTGATGGCCATGAACAAGATCCACCAGTACACGATCATGTGCGCCCCGACCACGGCACAGCATGCCGCTGTGGAGGCGCTGGAAAACTGCGAAGGCCCGGTCCGGGAGATGGTCGAGGAGTATGACCGCCGGCGGCGCGTCGTTCTGGACGGCGTCCGGAAGGCGGGACTGGACTGTTTCGAACCGCTGGGCGCATTCTATGTGTATCCGGACATCACCGTGACCGGGCTGGATTCCACGACATTCTGTGAACGTTTCCTTCATGAGGAGAAAGTGGCGATCGTGCCCGGCACCGCGTTCGGGTCCTCCGGCGAAGGCTACGTGCGGATCAGTTATGCCGCCTCGATGGAAAACATCATCATCGCCATGCAGCGTCTGGCCGCATTTGTAAAAAGGAGCCGTGGCGCATGATCGAATTCGAAACCTGCCGACTCGAACTGATCGCCATGGAAGAGCCGCTGAGGCAACTCAAGGAGGCGCTTCACCTGGACCGTGCCGGAGACGAGATCTCCGAGCTTGAGGCACGCGCCCAGGAGCCGGGATTCTGGGACGACCAGGACAAGGCCATGAGAGTCCAGACCCAGATGAAGCACCTGCAGAAAAAGCTGGACAGCGCCCGGCTGATGGACCGCCAGCGCGAAGACCTGCTGATCCTCTGCGAGCTCGGAAACGAAGCGGACGACGCGGAGATCCTGGCCGAAGTCGCCGACGGCCTGGCGGTCCTCAGAAAAGAGATGGAGGAACTCCGTCTCGAAACCCTGTTCACCGGCGAATACGACTCGAAGAACGCCATCCTGACGCTGCACGCAGGGGCTGGCGGCACGGAGGCACAGGACTGGAACGAGATGCTGTTCCGCATGTACACCCGATGGGCGGAACGGCACGGGTTCGAGGTCAAGGTCCTGGACATCCTCGAGGGGGAGGAAGCCGGCCTCAAGAGCGTGTCGTTCAAACTGACCGGCGAGAACGCCTATGGCTACATGCGCTCCGAAATGGGGGTGCACAGGCTGGTCCGCATTTCACCCTTCGACTCCTCCGGCCGCCGGCACACTTCCTTCGCCTCGCTTGAGGTCATGCCGGAAATCGATGACAGCATCCACATCGAAATCCGGCCCGAGGACCTGCGCATCGACACGTACCGGGCTTCCGGCTCGGGCGGCCAGCACATCAACAAGACCGATTCGGCCGTCCGGATCACCCATATCCCGACCGGCTGCGTCACCTCCTGCCAGACGGAACGGTCGCAGCCCCAGAACCGCGAGACCGCCATGACCATGCTGAAGTCCAAGCTCTTTGCGCTGGCGCAGGCCGCTCATATGGAGAAGATCGAGGACCTCAAGGGAAACCAGATGGAAATCGCCTGGGGCAGCCAGATCCGTTCCTATGTGTTCTGCCCCTATACGATGGTCAAGGACCATCGCACCGGCTATGAAGAAGGCGGTGTGCAGGCGGTCATGGACGGCGAGCTGGACGGCTTCATCAATGCGTACCTGTCCGGCATGAAGAACGAAAAATGACGGACCGGCTCGTTTCGCGCCCCTAACCGGAAAGGACATGTCATGCCGATCGAATCCAATCCCATTGACAAACTGCCGGCCGAAGCCAGATCCCTGATCGGGCGTCTGACTGCCGTCACGGCTTCTTGTGGACGCATGGCCGTCGCGTTGTCCGGCGGTGTCGACAGTTCCGTGCTGGTCGCGGCACTGTCGCTCATCCTGGGCCCTGACAACGTACTGGCCGTCACGGTCGACGCCCCGATGACCACGATCGACGACGAACGTGACGCGCAGGCTTCGACCGAACTGGCCGGCGTCCGGCGCCTCGTGATCCGTCTGGATGAAACGATCCTGGATGAAGCCTGTTTCCGGGACAACCCCGAGGACCGCTGCTACCACTGCAAGAAACTGATCTTCTCCCGTATCCTCGAGACCGCCGCCGCGGAGGGGTTCGACACCCTGGCCGACGGCACCAACGCCGACGACCTGGGCGAATACCGCCCCGGTCTGCGGGCTTTGCGGGAGTTTATGGTCGTCAGCCCGTTCGCGCAAGCCGGCATGACCAAGAACGAAATCCGGACGCTGGCCGCATCCATCTGTCCGCATGTTGCCGAAAAACCGGCGATGGCGTGCCTGGCGACACGCATCCCGCACGGCACCGCTGTTACGATGAAGGCGATGAAAAGCATCGAGTCCGCGGAACGGGCGCTTCGCGCCGACGGGTTTGCCCAGGTGCGTGTCCGTGTCCACGGAGACCTCGCCAGGGTGGAGATCGGGCAATCGGTCTTGCAGGACGGCTTGACCGGCGAGACGATCGGCCGGTTCGCCCGTATCCTCCATGACGCCGGATTCCGGTATGCGGCGATCGATCTGGACGGATATCGGACGGGAAGCGTATCCCGCGCGCCCGACGGAGGTGACGGCAATGGATGACCAGGAGCTGAGCGGACTGATCGAATCGATCAAAAGCGGCGAAATGTCCGCGGACGACGCATTCACGACATTGAAACGAACCATCGGCGCAGCGGGAGAGGATTCCGCCGGATTCGAGGATCTTGGCTTTGCCAAGGTTGACCATGCCCGTGAAAAGCGGAACGGTTTTCCCGAAGTCATTTTCTGCGAAGGGAAGAGCGTCGACCATATCTCCCGTATCTCCGAGTCCCTGCTGTCCCGGGGGAACAGCCTGCTCGCGACACGAGCCGACCGCGCCGCTTACGAGGCGATCGTCCGGATCGCTCCGGACGCGGTATACCACGAGCTGGCGCGGATCGTCACCATTGCCCGCAAGCCGCGACAGTTCGCGACCGGACTGGTTTCCGTAGTATCCGCCGGCACCGCGGATATGCCCGTATCGGAAGAAGCCGCGGTCACAGCCGAGTTTTTCGGGCTTACCGTTCGCCGTTTCTATGACGTCGGCGTCGCGGGGCTTCACCGGCTGCTCCACTACCTTGACGACATCCGCGAGGCGGACGTCATCATCTGTGTCGCCGGGATGGAGGGAGCCTTGCCCAGCGTGATGGGAGGCCTGGTCGACAAGCCCGTGTTCGCCGTCCCGTCCGGCATCGGCTATGGAGCCGGCGCCGGGGGCATCGCCACGCTTCTTGCCATGCTCAACTGCTGCGCGAGCGGCGTATCCGTCATGAACATCGGGAACGGGTTCGGCGCGGCCTACATGGCTGCAACCATCTGCCGCCTTATCCATCGACAGGAAGACTCGAAGACGTAATCGGCCAACAGGCAGGAGTTTAGAATGAAAAAAAAGATCCTTTACCTGGACTGCTTTTCCGGAATCAGCGGCGACATGACGATCGGCGCGCTGCTGGACATCGGAGCGAGCGCGGAAGCGCTTCGCGATGGATTGTCCAGGCTGCCCATCGGCGCGGAATACCGGCTCTCCATCGAGAAAGCCTACCCCGCGGGAATTGGCGGCA
Source organism: uncultured Oscillospiraceae bacterium (assembly GCA_964572095.1). Classification (GTDB taxonomy): domain Bacteria; phylum Bacillota; class Clostridia; order Saccharofermentanales; family UBA5734; genus JAAYKS01. The sequence goes on along the minus strand of CAZNGQ010000227.1, from coordinate 108 downwards.
CGTCCTTTTCAGTCCATCTGGACCCGCATGGCCACGACCACGGGCATGACCATGATCACGGCCATGGGCACGATCATGAGCATGGCCACGATCACGATCACGACCACG
>CAZNGQ010000226.1:0-4230 GCA_964572095.1 uncultured Oscillospiraceae bacterium | reverse complement strand
AGGAGTCTCGATCGGGCACATGCGGCCGTAATGGGTGTAGTGGACGTCGCGCACTTCGAAGTTGGCGCGGTCGCGGCTCAGGCCGCCCGGGCCGAGGGCGGAAAGACGGCGCTTGTGCGTCAGTTCGGCCAGCGGGTTGGGCTGGTCCATGAACTGGGACAACTGGCTGGAACCGAAGAACTCCTTGATCGCGGCGCTGACCGGACGGGTGTTGACCAACTGCTGCGGGGTCGCCGTCAACAGGTCGGTGGTGCCCATGCGCTCACGGACGACGCGCTCCATGCGGGCGAATCCCACACGGATCTGGTTCTGCAGCAGCTCGCCGACCGAACGGATGCGGCGGTTGCCGAGGTGGTCGATGTCGTCGATCGAGCCGATGCCGTAGGTCAGGCCGATGATGTAGCTCACCGACGCGACGATGTCCTCGACGGTGAGGTGCTTGGGCATCAGGTCGGTCACGCGGCTGCGCAGCAGTTCGCGCAGTGTCTCCGCCGGCTTCTTGGAAGCCTTGGCCTCGGCCATGATCTCCTTGAGGACGGGGATGCGGACACGCTCGGTCACGCCGAGGGACGCCAGGTCGAGCCCCTCAATGTATTCGGGCTCCATGCTGGCGCGGATGAAGTCGTAGGCGTTGACGCGGTTGTTGCCGATGATCTTGATCTTTTCGTCGTGCACCGTAATGGTGTTTCCGACCTGAACCACAGGATGGACGGTGACCTCGTTGATGCTCGACGCCTGGATGGTCCTGGCGATCGGCTCCGTGATGGTCTCGCCCTCGGCGATGATGATCTCGCCATTGGCGTCGACCAGGGTCTCCGCGGCGCGGTGCCCGATCAGGCGGTCGGCAAGCGCCAGCTTCTTGTTGATCTTGTAAATGCCGAAACGGCCGAGGTCGTAACGCTTGGGATCGAAGAACATGTTGTTGAGGAGCGTCTCCGCGCCTTCGACCGAGACCGGCTCGCCGGGACGCAGCTTGCGGTAGAGCTCCTGCAGTCCTTCGTCGCGGGAACGGGTGGCGTCCTTGCCCAGCGTGGCCGCCATGATGGCCGAGTCGCCGAACAGGGACAGGATCTCCTCGTCGGTGCCGAAGCCAAGGCTGCGAAGCAGGATCGACAGATGGAACTTGCGGGTGCGGTCCACACGGACCCAGAGGATGTCGTTGGCGTCGGTTTCATATTCGAGCCAGGCGCCGCGGTTGGGGATGATCTGGGAGTTGAACAGCGGATTCTCGCCTTTTTCCTCGCCACGGGTATAGTAAGCCCCCGGCGAACGGACAAGCTGGCTGATGATGACGCGCTCCGCGCCATTGATGATAAAGGTACCTGTGTCCGTCATGATCGGGAATTCCCCGATATAGATGGACTGGTCCTTGATGATGTCGTCTTTTTTGTTGTGGTAACGGACCTTGACCTTGAGCGGAGCCGCGAAGTTGGCGTCGCGCTCCTTGCACTCCTCGATGGAGTAGGTCGGACTGGATACATCGAATTCCTTGTCGATGAAGGAAAGCTCGATATCCCCGGAATAGTCCCTTATAGGGGACACATCGCGCAGCACCTCCATAAGTCCCTCATCAAGGAACCACTGGTAGGAGCGTTTCTGAATCTCGATCAGGTCGGGAATATCGACGACTTCGTCGATCCTGGAATAAGACATCCTCTCGGTTCTTCCCAGCTGGATCTTGACGGGACGCACCATGAAAGATCACCTCACGAACGTGTCGGCGGAACCGACGGTTTGAATCCTGGCGGCAGTGCCTCCGAAAACAGGTCCGGAGTCCTCGCCGTTGATTCCATTACGGATAGTGTGCTGTTCCAAAACGCGAAACCGGGGTTTCCATGCGTTTTTCGCAGGCAGGCGAAAGCTACCCACGTTACAACAGCTTAAGTATTTTAGCACCGGGTCCTGGGAGTGTCAAACAGTTTTTTTAGAAATCAGAGATAGGGAAAGACACACCCGGCGTCTTTCCCTTCTCTGAAACATCTGTACAACGATGGTCAATGTCGCTTTGTCCCCCCTGAGATTGTTACCGTTTCCGGATCGGATACCTGTCCGCTGCCGGTTGGGTGACCCCGGCCGGCTGGCCGTGACTAGATGATAAACCGGCTGGCGAAATCCTGCAAGGCATAATCGAAGCGGGCGTCGGCAAGCTGGCCGGTGATGAACGTCTCGTAAGCGTCGCCCTGCAGCGCGTTGCGCACGGTGATCTCCCAGGCCGGGGCCTGTCCGACGAAGTACATGATATGGAAACCGTAATCGGTCTGCACGATTCCGGTATCGCCGGTTTTACGCGCGGGATCGATCGACCAGTCCAGGAACTCCGGGACATAGCTCGCGTTCGCGTCCAATCCGGTATAGAGGCCGCCGGTGGCGACGGATCCGGTATCGGCGGAATTGCCCCGCACCAGCGCGACAAACGAGTCTTCCGTCGTGACCTGGGCGAGCAGTCCTTCCGCCTTGGCCTTGGCTGCCGCGATCTCCGCTTCGGTCGCCGTGTCCCTGGCCGCCTCGATCAGGATGTGACGGACCGAGGACTGCATGGCGACGGGCTTCTCACGCTTGATGAAATAAACGACCGTGAAGTCTGTGGAATTCTCAATCACGGAACGGTCTCCGGCTTTGCGCGCGTCGTCGAACGCCCAGGTGGACACGGCGGCGGTGAGCTCGGCGGCCGTCTTGCCTGCAACCAGGCTCTTGTCGCCAGTCTTGTAGGCCTCACGGTCCGCTTCCGCGGTAGCCGCCAGCGCCAGGTCCTGGAACGTGGTTTCGTTCTTGACGCCGGCAAGGAACGCATCCGCCTTGGTTTTCGCCGCGGTCTTGGCATCGGCCGCCTCGGCGGCGGTCGCGGTCGTGGAGACCGAGAACGAGAACGTGAACGCCCGGTAGGAGACCTGGTCGATTTCGTCCAGGTGCTCGTTGTAGTAGGCGTTCAACGAATCCGCCGAAACATCGGGCTCTTCGGTCTTGAGCGTGGCGTATTTCTGCGCCAGATAGAGATGCTCGTAGAGAGTGCGGACGGCGCCCAGCGTACAGCCGGGCCCGTAGGCCTGCTTGAGCATCATGTCGGCCAGTCCGGCGCTTCCGGAGGTCTGGATGATGTTGTCGATCTGGGAGTCCACGCTGGACTGGTACTCGCCGAGTTCGATGCCCGCTTCCTTGGCCAGCGAAGCCTCGGTGTAGATGCGCTGGAGCTGGGTGGCGGTTACGGAGAGCAGGTAGTCGTAGACCGTTGTCACGGCTCCGCTCTCGTCCGTCGACAGCGTCTGGGTGAGATCCTCGCTGTCCGTGGTCAGCCCGTACTGGCTGAGCAGGTTGCCATACCAGTAGTTGAACTGGGCGACCGTGATCTTCTGTCCGTCGACCGTCATGATCGGAAGGACGCGCTGCGGAAGACCGGATGCCAGCGCACCATAGGTGAGGATGGCCAGCAGGACGACAACCGCGACAAGGATGGTGATCCAGCTGCGGGCTGAACGACGGGCGGTGACTGGGTGATGGTGGCTGTTCTGTCCCCTGAGTTCAGCCAGGCGGTCTTTGCGCTCCTGGTGGCGGGATTCCGCGTTCCAGGTCTGTCCGGTTTTCTTCTTCATATCATTCCACCCTAATCCGTTTATTTGGACGCGTCGACGGCAGGTCTGCCCGCCAACGTGTCCGTATTATACCTTTAAGAAGATAATTCATCAATCGCGGTCGGGAACGCGTTTTTTTCTTTCCGGAGAGCGGTATCCGAGTTCCGCCGCCCTGGCGTAAAAGCTCGTCGGCTTCATCCCCGCGGAGGAGGCGGCCTGTTTCCCCGGAACCTTGCCGTCCGCCCATTCCCTGCAGATCTCCCGAAAATTTGGGGGCACCGCGACAGGCGGCCTTCCGATCCTGCGGCCGTTCTCCCGCGCGCGTCGGATGCCGGCACGCCGGCCGCGGGAAGCGCTTTCCGAATCGGCCCGGGCGACCGACTCCACCAGCTTCAGTGCGGATCTGCCGGCCGAGGTGCGCGTGTCGACGCCTTCTTCAAGCAGGACCAGGCTTGCGCCGGCATCCCGGATGGCCCGCGCCACCGCGGCCAGGTCCCGCGCACCGGCGCACAGCCGGTCGGCGGAAGCCGCGTAAACGACATCGCCCGGTACGAGCGACCCGATCATACGGGAGCGCTTTTCCCATGCTCCCGCAGCCGATCCAACCCCGTCGACGTCCGACGGGTGCTCGACATGCACACGGGAAAAGCCGCCGATCCCATCC
>CAZNGQ010000225.1:0-4247 GCA_964572095.1 uncultured Oscillospiraceae bacterium | reverse complement strand
CCCCCGTTTCATCGATCAATGGCGGAAATGGCGCATGCCGGTGAACTGCATCGCAATGCCATGTTCGTTGCAGGCGGCAATGGATTCCTCGTCGCGAATGGATCCGCCCGGCTGGATGATCGCCTGCACCCCGGCTTCGAATGCCGCGTCGACACAGTCCCGGAACGGGAAGTAGGCATCCGATCCCATGACCGATCCGCGTGCCTTGTCGCCTGCATACCCCGCCGCGATGCGGAGGGATCCGATCCGGTTGACCTGCCCCGGGCCGATCCCGACGGTCTGCAGATCCTTGACGAGGACGATGGCATTGGATTTCACATGCTTGACCACTTTCATGGCAAAGGCGAGGTCGGCGGCACAGGCAGGGTCGGCCTGCGCCGCTGTGACCGTCTTGATTTCGCCGGGATCAAAGACCTGCGTGTCCTGTTCCTGGATCAGCATTCCGCCGAGTATCTTTTTTGAAGTCAGGGACCCGCTGGCGATCGGTTTGCCGACATCCGGCAGGACCAGGATCCGCAGGTTCTTCTTTGCGGTCAGGATCTCCAGCGCTTCCGGAGTGAAGCCAGGCGCGACCAGAACTTCCAAAAAGACCGGCTTCATGGCGGCCGCGGTCACGGCGTCGATCGTGCGGTTCGCCGCGACGATGCCGCCGTAAATGGAAACCGGATCCGCCTCGAAAGCCTTTTCCCAGGCGGTGAAGATGTCCTTGCCGCAAGCGACGCCGCAGGGATTGGCATGCTTGACCGCGACAACCGTCGGCTCTTCGAATTCTTTGAGGAGTGCGATTGCGGCGTCGGTGTCCGCATAGTTGTTGTAGGAAAGCTCTTTGCCGTTGACCTGACTCGCCATTGGGAGGGAACTCGTGTCGGGAATCGAATCCCGGTACAGCCAGGCTTTCTGGTGCGGATTCTCGCCGTAACGCATCGAGGCTTGCAGGTCGTAAGTCATTGTCAGTGCCGAGGGCATTTCCGCGCCGTGGCTCTGCGAGCGGAAATACGATGCGATGAGAGCGTCATAGGCGGCCGTGTGCTCAAACACTTTGCCGGCCAGCATGACGCGGGTTTCGGGCAGCGTGTCCCCGTGCGTACGGATCTGTTCGAGGATCACGGAATAGTCCGAGGGATCGATGGCTACGGTCACGTCGCCGTGGTTCTTGGCCGCCGCACGGAGCATGCTCGGGCCGCCGATGTCGATGTTCTCGATGCAGGTCTCCCAATCGACTCCGGGGGTGAGCATGGTTTTCTTGAACGGATAGAGGTTGATCACGATCAGGTCGATGGGTCGGATGCCCAGTTCCGCGATGCGGGCCATATGCTCCGGATTGTCCCGGATGCACAGGATGCCTCCATGGATCATCGGGTGAAGCGTCTTCACGCGGCCGTCCAGGCATTCCGGAAAACCGGTCACATCCGACACATTGGTTACCGGTAAACCTGCGTCGCGGAGCGCCGACGCCGTTCCGCCGGTGGAAAGGATCTCCACGCCCAGGTCCACAAGCGCCCTGGCGAACTCCACGATTCCGGCCTTGTCGGAAACACTGATGATGGCTCTCTTGATCATACCCTGTCCTCCTGGTTTTCAATGATCGTCCGTCGTCCGTCGACACGGACGCGTCCAAGGGAAATCAACCGAACGGCTTCCGGCAGCAGGATCCGCTCCGCTTCCGCCATGACCCTCGCCTGCAGGGTGGCAGGCGTGTCGTCCGGCATGACCCGGACCGGCTTCTGGAGCAGGATCGGACCGTCATCGTAGGACTCGTTGACGAACTGGACCGTCGCGCCGGTCCACTTGACCCCGCTTTCCAGTACCGCTTCGTGCACGTGAAGCCCGTACATCCCCTTGCCGCCAAACGCGGGGAGCAGGGACGGATGGATGTTGATGATCCGGTCGCGGTACCGATGGAGCACGGCAGGCCCCAGGAGCGACAGGAACCCGCCCAGAACGACCAGCTGGGCGCCGCTTTCCTCCAATCGGAGCAGCATGGCGGCATCGTAGCCATCCATGTCCGGGAACGCGGCGCGTCGTATGACGGTGAACGGGATACCCGCACGTTCGGCACGGGTCTGGGCATAGATGCCTTCCCTGGACGCGATGACCTGGCAGATACGGATTCCCGGCAGCGAACCGTCCGCGACACCGTCGATCAGCGCCTGCAGGTTTGTTCCGCCACCGGACACCAATACGGCGATGTTCACTGGTCCTGCCCCTTCTCTTTACCGCTGTAGTCGAACTCGATCCGTCGGATCTTGTTCTCCATCCGCGACGGGATGCCCCCCGGATACGCGCCGTTGAAACACGTGCTGCACAATCCGCAGGTCAGGCCGCGCACGGAGGATTTCAATCCCTCGAGGCTCAGGTAGCCCAGGCTGTCCGCGCCGATCATGGTCCGGATCTGTTCCAGGCTCATGTTGCAGGCCGATAGTTCTTCCTGCGACGGGGTGTCCACGCCGTAGAAACAGGAGTACAGGACCGGCGGCGAGGCGACCCGCATGTGGACTTCCTTCGCGCCGGCTTCCTTGAGCATGTTGATGATGTATCGGGTCGTCGTGCCGCGGACGATGGAATCATCCACCATGATCAGCCGTTTTCCACTGACCGATTTTTTCAAGGCCGCGAATTTCATCGTGACGGACAACTCGCGCTGCATCTGGTTGGGCTGGATGAACGTGCGTCCGACATAACGGTTCTTCAGGAGTCCCGATCCATAGGGGATGCCGCTTTCAAAAGCGTATCCCATGGATGCGACGATGCCGGAATCGGGCGCGCCGATGACCATGTCGGCTTCGCAGGGCTGCTCGCGCGCCAGCGTCCGGCCGGCCTCGTATCGGGCCTCGTAGACGCTTGCGCCGTCGATCGAGCTGTCCGGACGGGCGATATAGACAAATTCAAACAGGCAGAGCGCCGCCTTGGACCGTGCCTGCGCGTCATGCGTCATGAACTCCGACGATACACCGGCGGATGTGATGGTGACCACCTCGCCCGGATCGATGTCCCGGATGACCTCGCCGCCGATGGATTCGATCGCGCAGGTCTCGGAGGCCAATATGAAGGAAGATCCCAGCCGGCCCAGGCACAGCGGCCGGATACCCAGCGGGTCCCGAACGCCGATGATCTTGTTCCGTGTCATCAGGACCAGCGAATAGGCGCCCTTGATCTCGGCCATCATCATGAAGATCGCGTCTTCCATACGTTCGGCGAGGATGCGGTTCCGGGCAAGCAGCGCCAGCATGATCTCCGAATCGGAGCTGGTCTGGAAAATGGATCCGTTTTCTTCCAGTTTGGCACGCATCTCCTCGACATTGATCAGGTTTCCGTTGTGCGCAAGCGCCAGTTGGCCGCCGCGATACTTGATCAGCATGGGCTGGGCGCACTCGACACCCAGGCCGCCCTGCGTCGGATACCGCACATGGCCGATCGCGGCGAATCCGCGCAGCATGTTGAGAGTCATCTCGTTGAATGCCTCGACGACCAGGCCGGTGTCCTTGTGGCAGAACAATGTCCCGTTGGTATTGATGGCGATGCCGGCGCTGTCCTGACCCCGGTGCTGAAGCGCAAAGAGCCCCAGGTAGGTCATGCGCGCCATGTCGTCCCGTTTGGCCTCGGTATCCAGAATTCCGAATACGCCGCACTCGTCGTGGAGTTCCTTCTCGTCAAAAAAATCGTTACCCATCGCGCCGGTTCTCCTCCTGATGTTGATGTCAAATCCCCTGTGCAGTCAAACAAGACCGGCGAGCTTTTCCTGAAGCCTCTGGTTGCGTTCATCAACACCCTTTTCCAATTTCGCTTTAAACGCCTTGAGCCGGTCACGGAGAGCCGGATCGGAAATCGCCAGCATCTGGCAGGCTAAAATCGCGGCATTCGCCGCCCCGTCGATCGCCACGGTCGCGACAGGAATTCCCGCCGGCATCTGGACGATGGCCAGCAAGGCATCCACGCCCTTCAACGGCCCGCCGCCGATCGGGACGCCGATGACCGGCAACGTGGTGTATGCGGCAAGGACTCCGGGTAAATGCGCGGCCAGCCCGGCGGCCGCGATGATCGCGCCGTAGCCCGAGTCCTCGGCCGAAGCGGCGAGGCCTGCCGCCCTGGCGGGCGAACGGTGGGCGGAACAAACCTGGGCGTCGTAAGGGACGCCCAGATCTCGAAGTGTCTTGAAACAGGACTCCATGACGGGAAAATCCGAGTCGCTGCCCATGACGATCAGGACTTTGGCATCCGACATATTCTTCCTCCAAAAAATACTCGTG
>CAZNGQ010000224.1:0-4264 GCA_964572095.1 uncultured Oscillospiraceae bacterium | reverse complement strand
CTGCCGATAGAAGCCTTTCTATCAATAGGTGGTACTAGATGTGGTGGAGACAAAGGGACTCGAACCCTCGACTTCCACGTTGCGAACGTGGCGCTCTCCCAACTGAGCTATGCCCCCAAAGCTATCTCATTATATTGCCCATGCCCCTTAGTGTCAACGTCATTTCGCGTCCGATTTGACACCTGTCGGAGAGGGGTGTAAGGTATTTTGGATGTTGGAAAGAGAAGGTTGCTCATGGAAAAAATTCGCATCATCGATGCCCACACACACGTTTTCCCGGACAAAATCGCAGTCAAGGCCAGCGAATCCATCGGCAGGTTTTACGACATCCCGATGAATCGGGACGGCAGGATCGATACCTTGGTCCAGCTTTCAACCAACTGCTGTATCGAACGCAGCGTGATTTTTTCGACCGCGACGCGTGCGGATCAGGTCCAGGCAATCAATACGTTCATCGCCGATACGGTTCGTCAGAACCCCCGGTTCATCGGACTTGGCACCATGCACCCGGGGTTGTCGCTTCAGGCCATTCGTGATGAGGTGCGGCGCCTCCTGTCGCTCGGGCTCAAGGGCATTAAACTCCATCCGGATTTCCAGTCCTTGTATTTCGATGCCGAAGACATGATGCCGATCTATGAACAGGTGCTGGAGAACGGCCTTTGCCTGGTGGTTCATGCAGGCGATCATCGCCACCCTTATTCCCACCCCGCGCGCATTGCCGCCGTAGCCAGACGGTATCCCGCGCTTCCGATCGTCGCGGCGCACATGGGTGGTTGGAGCCAGTGGACGATCGGCCACCAGTTGCTGGAACCGCTTTCCAACGTTCTCGTGGATACCTCCAGCACGATGCGATTTATCCCCGTCGAGGAGATGATGCGGCTGATCGGCGTTTTTGGGACCGACCGGATCCTGTTCGGCAGCGACTATCCGATGTGGGACCCCTCCGACGAGTTGGACCGCTTCCTGGCGTTGCCGCTGGGCGAGTCAGAGCGCAAGGCAATCCTGTACGACAATGCCGCCCGGTTTTTCCATGTGGATGCCTGACGTCACAACTGGTGCTTGATGAGTTCCTCCCGCTCCAGTGAGACAAAGTCGACCTTGCCGACCTTGGTCCTCGGCAACAGCTCCCGGAATTCGATCTCGACCGGCACCGCGTACTTGATGATGTTGTCCGTGCAATGACGGATGATGGCCTCACGCATAACCTCCTCGGAGGGCGCGCTGGCTTCCCTTACGACAAAAGCCTTCACCACCTGCATCTTGTACGGGTGTGGCACACCGATGACGCAGGCTTCGCGGACACCGGGCACTTTCATCAGGATATCCTCGATCTGGGAGGGAAAGACCGGAATGCCGGACACTTTCAGGATCCGCTTGATCCGCTGCTTGAAATGGAAGAAGCCGTCCTCGTCGACAAATCCGTAATCGCCCGTATGCACCCAGTGCAGTCCATCCGCATGTGTACGGATGGTTTCGCCGGTCGCTTCGGCATCGTTGAGGTACCCGAGCATGACGGTTGGTCCCGCGATGCAGAATTCGCCGTCCTGACCAATCGGCACTTCACGTTCGGTGCCGGGTTCGACCACTTTCATATCGATGTCCGCCAGCGGGATGCCGACGGTGTTCGCACGGTTTGCCCCGATGGGGTTGACCGCGCACACCGTCACGGTTTCCGTCAGCCCATAGCCCTCACGCACCTGGCAGGTGCCGTTGTGGTCTTTGACAAACGCGTCGAACCGGTTCTTGAGCTCCGACGGGAGCGAGTCGCCGCCGCAAAAGACCGCGGCCAGGCAGGATAGGTCGACATCCGCCAGCTTCTTGCTTTTCATGATGCCCTCCAGCAGCGTCGGCACGGCGGCCATCATGGAGGGGTGCTCTTTGCGGATGACGTCCGCAAGAACGTCCGGCGAGAACTGCGGCACGAGAATGGCCCGCATGCCGTTCGCCATGACGGTATGGATGCCCATGCACAGGCCGAAGCCATGGAACATAGGCAGGATGGCGACCATCGAAAAGTCGAGTTTGGTCGGATCGAACGTATCCAGGTCGAATCCGATGATCTGGGGGCCCTGGATGGCGAGAACATTGAAGTTGTAAGAAGAAAGCATGATGGTCTTGGGACTCCCCGTCGTGCCGCCGCTGTGCAGGTAGACGGCCGGGGCGCGGGAGTCGGTGGCTTCGATACCGGCAGCGGTTCCGCCGACTTTATCCGGGCTCTCATCGGTCGCAGCCAGGACGTCGTTCCACTTGAGGATCTTGTCGGACACGGGAACCCTCGGGATCTTGCGGCCCGATTTAAGCCAGAATCCGACGGCCATCAGGGGCGGCAGATAATCCGGAACCGAGGAGACGATGGTGGTATGGATCCTCGAATGCTCCAGCATGGTCAGGTGTTTCGGCAGGAACGCGTCGAGAATGAACAGGTAGTCGCTGCCGGTGGTCTGGATGTAGTGCTGCAGTTCCTCGGCTGGCGTCAACGGGTGGACCATGTTGGCTATGCCGCCCAACCGGTTGACGGCATAAAAAGCGATGACGGCATCGGGGATGTTGGGCAGGCACAACGTCGCGACCGCGCCTTTCCGGAAACCCAGCGCATACAGTCGGACCGACATCTTGTCGATCAGGTGAAGCATTTCCCGATATGTGATCTGTTTGCCCATGAAGGACATCGCCCGTTGGCCGGAATAACGGGCGGACTTGTCCCGTACCAACCCGTACATGGTCTTCTCCGGATACGCGATGCTCGCCCGGAACGTCGGGTCATAATGCCTGGTCCAGATTCTATCCACCCGATCGGACCTCCTTTTGTTCTCTGAGATGCGCTCGATCTACGGGATTTGGAAGCATATCAGCCCTATTCTACACATAATGCTTTGTAAATCCAATGAACTCTTCGGACTCGGCGTGGAGATATCCAATTGCGGGCGGCAAGTCGGACTGTTATCCTTTTGATATGGCAAAAACAAAAAGTTCCTATGTCTGCGGCGAATGCGGATACGAGACTTCCGGCTGGATGGGCCGTTGTCCCGGCTGCGGCCAGTTCAACACCATGGTCGAGGAGCGGACGGTCACCGGCCCCCCGCAGCACGGAGCGCGCTCCGGCAGTTGGCTGGGCCGCGAGGGCTCAACCGCGGGCGCGGCAGCCGTCGTCCGTCTCAACGAGGTTCCGTCGGGCGATGGCCGGCGTTTCCCCACCGGTATCGGCGAGTTCGACCGTGTGCTGGGCGGAGGCCTGGTCGAGGGCTCCCTCGTATTGGTCGGCGGCGATCCGGGCATCGGCAAATCGACGCTGTTGCTGCAGGCCTGTGAGCAGATCGGGAGCCTGGGCGACGTATTGTACGTGTCCGGCGAAGAGTCGCCGAGCCAGGTGAAACTGCGCGCGGAGCGCCTGGGCATCGACGGCGGCAGGATCCACCTGCTGGCAGAGACTTCGTTCGAGACGATCGCGGCCACGATCGCGAATGTGAAACCGGTATTCGCGGTCATCGATTCCATACAGACCATGTTCGCCGAGGATCTCGCTTCGGCGCCGGGCACCGTCTCCCAGGTGCGGGAGGTCGCAGGCGGCCTGCTCCGCATCGCCAAGAGCCTGGGCACGATCATCGTGCTGGTCGGGCACGTGACCAAGGACGGGGCCATTGCCGGTCCGCGCGTATTGGAACACATGGTGGACACCGTCCTCTACTTCGAGGGGGAGCGGCAGAGCTCCTTCCGCATCCTGCGCGCCACCAAGAACCGCTTCGGGGCGACGGATGAGCTGGGTATCTTCGAGATGCGGGACACCGGGCTTGTCGGGGTTGAGAACGCTTCACAGGCCATGCTGTCCGGGCGTCCCCTCGGGGTACCCGGATCCGTGGTTGCCGCCTGTGTCGAGGGTACCCGCCCGATCCTGGTGGAGATCCAGGCACTACTCAACGAAAGCGCCTATGCTTCGCCTCAGCGGATGAGCCAGGGCATCGACCGCAACCGGATCACGATGCTGATGGCCGTCATGGATCGGCGGCTCAAGCTGGGGCTTTCCAACATGGACTCTTTTCTCAATGTCGTCGGCGGGTTGAAAGTGGAGGAGACCGCATCCGATCTCGCGGTGGTGTGCGCGATCGCTTCCACGTTCCGCGACCGGCCGATCCGCCCGGACACCGTCATATTCGGCGAGGTCGGCCTGTCCGGCGAGGTTCGTCCGGTCACCAATGTGGACCGTCGCGTCGTCGAAGCCGCGCGTATGGGGTTTACCACCTGTGTCCTGCCCGGCGGAGTCCGGCGG
>CAZNGQ010000223.1:0-4319 GCA_964572095.1 uncultured Oscillospiraceae bacterium | reverse complement strand
CACGATCCCGACCAACCTGCTCGAGCCCTCGCTCAACCAGGGCATCCAGAACGGGTATTTCGCGGACCTGACCGACATCCTGGGGGATTTCTCGGGCTACCCCAACCTGTTGAACAACAACACCGAAGGCGCGTTCAACTACATGAAGACCGCGGATGGCCGCATCATGGCAATCCCGCGCTCCCGTGCGCAGGTCGAAATGACCATCTTCATGCGCAAGGACTGGATGGACAAGCTCAACGTCAAGACCCCGACCACCGTCTATGAGTGGAAAGACGCCCTCAAGACCATCGTGAACGGCGATCCCGACGGCAACGGCAAGGCCGACACCATCGGTTACGCCGCGCATCCGTTCCTGTTGGGCGGCGGCTACATCGACGACAACATGGCCTCCGCGTTCGGCGCGTACGACGGAGCCAAGAACGCCGACGGCGGCCTGATCTACTACCAGCTCAACGACCAGTATCTGGACTACGTCAAATTCGTCAAGGACATGTATAGCGACGGCCTCATCTCCAAAGAGTTCACCGTCATGAAACTGTCCGACACCGAAGGCCTCTTCAAAGCCGGTCAGGCGGCGTCCTATACCCGTACCGGCACCTATGCCTGGGATTATCAGGAAGCCGCAAAGACCGTCGACCCCAACGCGAAGGTCATCCCGCTGCCTGCCATGAAGGGCACCGGCAACAACACCACGGCCGTCCTGTCGACCGGTGTGTACGGCGGATTCTTCATCAATGCCAAGCTGCCCAAGGATAAAGTCGAGCGTCTGGTCAACTACTTCGAGTACACCTGCACCGAGGAGTTCCACAACCTGGCGTTCTACGGCGTCGAGGGTGTGCACTTCACGATGAACGCCGACGGCACCCGCAAGACGACCGATGCCGGCAAAGCGCGTTCGATGGACTTCAAGTCGCTGCAGCAGCTCGTCACGACGATCAAGAACATCGACATGAAGCTGGTCAACACCAAAGCCACGAAGGAATTCAACGACATGGTCATCAAGACGGTCAGTGACTGGGCCGACATCGGCAAAGTCAATCATTTCCGTGCGATCAACAGCGCCAAGTGGGCAAAAGTCTGGGCGCTGTACCAGTCCACCTTCGAGGAAAACACCATCCTGGCAGTCCAGGGCGAGATGAGCATGGACGAGTACCAGACGTTCGTGCGCGATCTCCGCGACCAGGCTGACATGAAGGAATGCTTCAAGGAGTTTGCCGCCAGCGACGCGCTCCTGTTCCCCAAGGGTTAACCCCTCCTTCCCTGTAGCCTGACATGTGAAAACCCCCGCCGGTTCAATACCGGCGGGGGTTTTTCGTTTGTTCCGTATCGGAGAGAAAGGACTCGGCGGTCAGCCCGGAAGCCGGATCCCCTGGCTGCGGAGGGTGTCCTGGAGCTCCCGGATGTTCACGCCGGCCGGGGTGGTCCGGTCGCGGACCGCGAGCGTCGCCGCGGCGCCTGCCGCCTGGCCGGTCATCATGCACAGCGAGATCGCGCGGACCCCGCTTTCCGCGACATGGTCCGCGGACAGGCAGCGTCCCGCGACCAGCAGGTTGGAGACGTTCACCGGCAGCATCGAACGGTACGGGATCTGGAACGTGCGGTTGTCCACGACCGCCTCGTAGATGTGTCCCTGATATCCTTTGCCCTCGACGCTTCCGTCGCCTTCCATGTTGCCGTCGGGAGCGAGCATGTCGTAAAAGCGGGGGAACACCGCGATCACGTCTTCAAAGGACCGGTCGGCTTCCATGTCCTCGATCGTGAGGGTATAGAGCCCGTGGATCCTGCGGCTGTCGCGGAACCCGATCTCGGGGGCCATGGAAGCGATTTCGATGTTGCGGAATTCCTGGTAGCGGGTCTTGAGGTAGCGGTAGATGTCAACCGCGTATTGCCGGCACTCGATCTCGCCCCGGGTCAGGTCCTCCATGTCTGTGGGATCCAGCCCGTAGGAGCAGGCATAATTGACGTAAGAGAGTTGTCCGCCCGTCGTGAGCCGCCCGAACGGGATGTCCTGGCGCTTGCACGCGAGACCGGTCCGGCCCGCGCGATAGTCTTCCTTGAACTCCCGTCCGATTTCCTGCAGCCGGTCGCGGCCGTTGACGGTCTTGGACAGCGCTTCGGTGTCCGCGCCCGCGAGGCGGAGGTTCACGGTACCGGGCTGACAGGCCCCATCCTTCTCACGCCCCTGGTCGAACGGCACCCCTGCGCCGAACGCGACGTCCGCGTCCCCGGTCGTGTCGACGACCACTTCGGCCGCGATGCCGACCGGGCCCTTTTTGGTCTGCACGACCACTGCGCGGATCCGGTCGCCCTCCATCACCACTTCATTGACGAACGCATGGAACAGCACCTCAACGCCAGCCTCCTGGACCAGCTTGTCCAGGTACACCTTGAGGTACTCGCTGCCGAACGCGTTGGGGTTGAAGGAGCGGACATTGTCGCTGCCGAACGTCTCCCGGCAGCCCCGTTCGATCTCCGCGTACAGCCCTTCCGACTGGAACGGGGTGCCCTTCAGGAAGTAGTTGCAGTTCTCGACGTAGCAGGCGGTGATGTTGCCGCCCAGGAATCCGCGTTTTTCCAGCAGGATGGTCTTTTTGCCCAGCCGGGCCGCGGTCACAGCCGCACCGATGCCGGCGGGGCCGCCGCCAACGACCAGCACATCCGCGGTTTTCGCCACGGCGAGGACGGTTTCTTTTCGAATGAGTTCCATAGTGCACGCTCCTGTCGATTTTTTCATTATGCAAAAGCCGGTTCCATTATAACCGAAATACAACCGGGTGAAAATCGGATTTTATGCACTGGCATGCTCAAGAGATCGCCATAAGCGTCTCTTGTTTCACTATGTGAAACCGACTTTTGTTACTTGTGGTTTGATAGCCAGGCGGCGGCGCATCCGGCCAGGGCCGCAGCGCCGTAGGGAAGCGCTTCTTCGTTGAACACCACGCGCGGATGGTGGGCGAACGCCTGGCGATAGGCCGGATCGCTGCCTCCGGCTCCGAGAAACAAGAACGTCCCCGGAACTCTTGCGGCGTAGAAGGCGAAATCCTCCGATCCCATCATGACGAGGGTCGGTCCGATCCCGGTCGCGGTTTTCTCCAGATACCCCTTCAGCTCTTGCGTCAGGTCCGGGTCGTTGACGACGGGCGGCGTCCCGGACAACCAGACGATATCGCAACGGGTGCGGAACGTCGCCGCGATGCCGTTCGCGACCTCTTCGATCCGACGCCGTCCCAGGACCCGGGTTTCTTCGTCCAGCGTGCGCATCGTGCCCAGCAGTTCGGCAGTTTCCGGTATGACATTGGCCGCGCTGCCCGCGTGGAACGATCCCACCGTGATGACCAGCGGGGAGCGGGCGTCGACTTCGCGCGCGACGATCCCCTGCAGCGCGAGATGCAGGTGGACGCCGGCCTGGATCGGATCGATCGCGACGTGCGGCATCGCGCCGTGGCCGCCATACCCGCGCAGAACGATCCGGAACCGGTCCGACGAGGCCATGACCGGCCCCGCGGATACGGTGAACGACCCCGGCTCCATGTCGCCGGACAGCACATGCAGTCCCAGTGCCGCGTCGACAGGGGGGTCTTCGAGAACGCCGGCCTCGATCAGGGCCGACGCGCCGGTCAATCCCTCCTCGTCCGGCTGGAAAACCAGCTTGACCACCCCGTCCAGCTCTTCCTCCCGGTCCTTGAGCAACCGGGCGGCGCCAAGCAGGATGGCCATGTGCAGGTCATGCCCGCAGGTGTGGGCGGCGTCCGTGTCGGACGCGAACGGCAGTCCGCTCCCTTCGCGCATCGGCAGTGCATCCATGTCCGCCCGCAGCAGGAACGTACGCCCGCCCCGCCGGCCGCCGACGGTCGCCACGATGCCGCACGGGCCGATATCCCGCGGATCCAGCCCCATGGCGGTCAGCCGGTCGCGGATATGCTGCGCGGTGGCCGGCAGGTCGCATCCGGTTTCAGGGTGGCGGTGAAACCAACGCCGGTCCGCGACAAGGGTGTCGCGGTTCCGGCGTGCGGCTTCGAGATACTCGATCATGTCGTCTCTCCCGGTCATGCTATCTGATGAAGGTGCCTTGCCTCAGTTCGCGCGCGGCCTGCGAGAGTTCCTCGTCCGTGTTCATGACGATCGATCCGTTCCAGGCGATCGGCTCCCGGAGCGGCTTCGCGGAGAACAGCAGGAAATGCAGTCCGTCCTGCTCCGAGCGGGCGATGAACTCGTCCCCTTTACGGAACAGGATGGTATGCCGCGCGGAGACCAGCTGGTGATCGGCCTCGCCGAACCAGCCCGCTCCCTCGAGGATATAGACGAACAGCGTGGCG
>CAZNGQ010000222.1:0-4341 GCA_964572095.1 uncultured Oscillospiraceae bacterium | reverse complement strand
CGGCGACACTGTTGCAACGGTTTCCACCAGCCACTTGTCCACACTGTCGGGTGACCCGGAGATCCAGGCGAAGTATATCGTGGTGCCGCCGCTGGCGGGACCGGACGGATTTACGAATGCGTATTGCGACTATTTCGCCGGAGTCGGGTCCTCGAGCCGGAACATGTCGCAGGTCAACGGCACTTCTCGATTCGGCAATCCGAATGGCACCGCCGTGGCCATGATCCCGACCGGAAGCTCCCGGCCGGCGGTCGCGATGGCCTGGCTGGACGCGCTGTACGACCCGGAGGTGCTCCGACGCGCAGAGTACGGCGTGCCGGGTGCGGATTGGACCGTTCCTGCTGCAGGTGCTGTGGCCGTGGACGGGGGACCAGCTCGTGCCGATATCCTGAAGGACATCTGGGGGTCCATGACAACAAGCATCTGGGGCACTTCGTTCCCGCTGGTCGCCTGCAACGGCGCGGCGTCCCTGCTGATTCTGCCGGCCGAAAACCACACAGCCGCCACGACGGAGTACCAGGCGGCACGGGCGTATGAACCCTACGTGATCCCATGCTCCCTGCCGCCGTTGTGTTTTGATGAAGAGACCGCAACGAAAGCGCACGAATGGCGGACCAATATCAACGACTATACCCGATCGCTCATCACCGACTTCATTTTCGGAAACCTCGATGTCAACTCGGACGAGGCCTGGACCGACTATACCGCGCAGGCTAGAGGTCTGGGGCTCACTGAGTACCTTGCCGCAATGCAGTCCTCGTATGATAAAAACTGGAGCGGAAGGTTGCCGGCATTGTATACGCCAAAGCCGCAGCGGGTCGGATGAAAAGAAGCAACGTTTTTGACGGGGGGCATTGTATGACAGAGTCAAAGCACCGCGGTCGATTATCCCATCATTCCCTCAGACGGTGGACGACCCTCCTGGGTTTCATCCTGCTGGCCTTCCTGACCGGCATGTTCGCGCGTTTCGTCCAGGGAGAACCGCCGGCGGGCACGACGGAAACGGCGGGAACAACGATCCGAACCACCCGGGCACAGACGACACCGAGGCTCACCGAACTGGGTACGATCGATTACATTCCGACAATCCGGACCACCAAGAGTACCACGGCCATCCTCCTACTGCCCAATCCGCCCGGCACCCTCCCGATCACGGATAAAGACGTGACGCTGCGGGTTGTCGTCGCGCAAAACCCGCTTGTCACCTCGTTCAAGTACGGTGAAAACGCCTTCACGACCTGGCTCGAGGACCGCACCGGCGTTTCGGTCGAATTCATCCTGTATCCCGCTGAGGATTCGGTAGCCAAGTTTAGCACAACTTGGAGCGCAGACGACCCGTGGGATGTGGTTCTGGGGCGGATGGACCGGACCATGGTGGACACGTATGGGCTGGATGGTGTGTTCCAGCCGCTCAACGAACCGATCCGGCAGTCTGGATACCATATCCAGTCCCTGCTGGCCAGCCAGCCGGACCTGCGCGTAGGGATAACGGCCTACAACGGCAGCATCTACGGTCTGCCGATGCCGTCATCGGACGAGACGCTGGATCCGGACGACTACGGGATGCGGATGTGGATCCACCGCGGTTTCCTGGAGGCCTGCGGGCAAGGCATGCCGGCCACGACGGAGGAGTTCCGGCAGTTTCTCACATGGGTCCGGGACGCGGATGCCAACGGGAACGGGGATTCGGGTGACGAGGTCGGGTGGGCCGGAGCGGAGAAAGCCAGCGTGCCGTATGCTCGTCCGACGGACTTCCTGATGAACGCGTTCACGATGCAGGATGGGTTCGGATATTATGTGAAGAACGATACGATCCACTGTGCGATGGTGGAGGAGGGGTACCGCAACGGTCTGCGGTACCTGAACAGCCTCATGACGTCCGGGCTGATGGATCCCAACTACCCAAGTAACGACGAGAGAGCGATCCGCGCGCTCGTCGGGCAAAACGGCGGCGACACCGTCGCGGCGGTATCCGCCAGGCACTTGTCCACGCTGTCGACCGATCCGGCGATCCAGGCGAAGTACATGGTCGTGCCACCGCTGGTTGGACCGGATGGATTTGTGAACGCGTATTACGAGTATTTTGCAGCGGTTGGAGCCCCGAGACGGAATGCCGCAGCTTTCAGCGGCTCTTTTTCCTCCAGCAACTGGAGCTCCACCTGTGCGGCCATGATCACAGCCGGCTGCACCCAACCGGCGATCGCCATGGCCTGGCTGGACGCGCTGTATGATCCGGCGGTTCTGGAACGCGCGTTATACGGGGTGCCCGAGGTGGATTGGGCCGTACCCGCCGCGGGAACGGTGGCCGTCGATGGCGGTCCGGCGAGCGTCAACCTCCTGCGGGATGTCTGGAATGCGGATACATCAAGCACCTGGGGCACCTCGTTCCCGCTGGTCGCTCGCATTCGTTCGGCGTCCCTGCTGCTCTTGCCGGCCGAGAGTCACTCGGCCGCCGCGACGGAGTACCAGGCGGCGCGGGCCTATGAGCCCTACGTGATCCCGTGCTCCCTGCCGCCGTTCTCCTATGATCAGGCGACCGCGACAAACGCGAACGAATGGCGAACCAACGTCAACGATTTTACCCGATCGGCCATCACCGACTTCATCTTCAGCAACCTCAATGTCAACGCGGACTCGGTCTGGGCCGACTATGTGGCGCAGGTCCATGCGCTGGGTCTGACCGAGTATCTCGCCATGATGCAGTCCTCCTACGACAAAAACTGGAGCGGAAGTCTGCCGGCATTGTATACAGTAAAACCGCAACGCGTCCGATAACTTAACTAGGAACTCTTTTTCACCATGGGGGATACGGATGATGCACCCACGCCGCCCTGCGGCTTTGGCTTTGATTCTAGCGGCCGTCCTGCTGCCCGCGACCCTGCCGGGCTGCGGGGTCAAGACCACACCGGCGCCGACCGAAACCGTCCCGGCGGCGACCACGCCCGCGACGACCGCCATCCCGAGAAACCGCAACATCAACGAGGACGGCACGTTGCCTATCGCGAAAAACAAGGAAACGATCCAGGTCTCCATCCGGCACAACGGCTTCATCGAGTCCTATGACTACGGGAGAAACCGGCTGTCGACCTGGCTCGAGGACCGCACCAACGTCCATGTGGAATTTCTGGTGCAACCGGACGAGGCCGACCTGGCTGCAATCGCGCCGTCTGCGGGCGACATCAGCCTGCTGCCGCTGAGCCGGGCGCAGGCCGCCTCGCTGGGGGCGTCCGGGACGATCGCTCCGTTGAACAGCCTGATCGACCGGTACGGATTCCATTTGAAAAAGCTGCTGACGCGAAGCACCTTGGCCCCGGCAGCGATCACGGCATCGGACGGCAACGTCTACTACCTGCCGGGCGGGGATATCCCGAACACGCTGAATCCCGACGAGTACGGCATGCGCCTGTGGGTCAACAAAGGGATGCTGGCACGCTACGGCCAGGGCGTACCGGCGACGACCGACGAGTGGAAGCGGTTTCTCACGTGGGTCCGGGACGCGGACGCCAACGGAAACGGGGACGCCGCGGACGAGATCCCCTGGACCGGCGCGGAAAGCCGAGATGCCGCATTCACCCGACCAACCGATTTTGTAATGAACGCATTCACGATGCAAGGCTCGGACGGCTATTATGTCCAGGCGGATGCGATCCAATGCGTCATGATCAACGACGGTTACCGGGACGGGCTCCGCTATCTGGCAGGCTTGATGGCTGACGGACTTTTGGACAAAAACTACGCATCCAACACAACCGATACGATCCGCGGGCTGGTCGCCCGAAACGGCGGCGACACCGTCGCGTGCGTCAGCGCGGCATCCTTGGCCACCCTGTCGGCCGACCCCGCCATCCAAGCCCGCTACGTCGCATTGCCGCCGTTGCGCGGTCCCGCCGGAGTGGCAAGCGCCTACTACAACCCCTATGCGGACCTCACCACCCCGCGCGCCTGCATCCTGGCCGCCAGCGGCCGGCAGGAAATCGCCATCGCCTGGCTGGACGCCTGCTACGACGAGGAGGCGATGTTGCGCGCGCGATTCGGCGAAACCGGGACCGACTGGGAAGCCGCGATAGTCGACACAACCGCGGCCGACGGCGGACCGGTCCGCGCCCGGGTGCTGATCGGTCAGTGGGGCGTGCGCACCTACGCGCACTGGTATGACGCATTCCCGTCGATCGGCGGGCTGATCGCCTCCACACCCGCCGCGATGCTGCAGCCGGCAGGGGTCGACCCAGCCGCCGCCGCGGAGTACCAGGCCGCACGCGCGGCCGAACCGGCCATCACGCCCTGCGCAGTGCCGCCGCTTACGTTCGACACGGCGACGGCCGCCGCCATCGACGGTTACTG
>CAZNGQ010000221.1:0-4368 GCA_964572095.1 uncultured Oscillospiraceae bacterium | reverse complement strand
CCAGGAATACGCGATCACATAGGTCGACATGGCGTAGAGAGAGCCGAACAGCGCGAGGCCGATCCCGTCCCGGCCGAATTTGCGGCGCAGGTAGTATGCCATCGTCAGGGAGCAAAGGCCGATCTTGAGCACCTGGATGAAGGCGATCGCCTCGGGCAGGTTGGCCCGTGGAAAGAGCAGCAGGATCAGGTTGAACGGGCTGATGAGGTAATACGCGGAGAGGGCGAGGAAGTTGAGGCCCATGCCCGCGTTCCAGGTGTACAGCAGACTGTCGAAGCCGGACAGTTTTTCATACAGCTCCGACAGGAACGGCGCGTACTGGTGGTACAGGTCGATCGTCAGGATGTCGCGGTTGGCGATCGGGTACAGCCCGCGCGTCAGATAGGCCAGATACGTCAGGACGAAAGGGAAAAGAAACGCGTACCAGAGATATTTGTTACGTCGGAAAGCTCCGCCGATGCGGCTTCCGCCCGCTTCCAGATCGCGCGGCGACAGGATGGGCTGGTCGCTTTTCTTCATGGTTCCTCTCCCTTGCTCGTCACTTCGGACAAATCCCGTTCCGCGTTCCTGCGCGCCCTGCGCGACTCGTTCCGGCGGCAACCCGCTTCCCATTCCCTCCGCTGGCGCTCGTCCGCCGGTTCGAAGGGCCGGACCGGCATCGGCTGCCCCTCCGCGTCGACGGCCACGTAGATCAGGTAGGCCCGGTTGACCTGGTGCCGCTCCCCGGAGATTTTCTCCACAAAGGAGTCCACGCGGACCTCAATGGAGGTCCGGCCCGTCCAGGTGACCTCCGCGTCCAGCGCCACGGTTTCGTTCAGATGAACCGGGGCGAGGAATTCGAGTGAATCCACGGCCGCCAGCGTAACGTCGGACAAGGCATGCCGCCTGGCCTCAACCGCGCCGGCGATATCCACCCACTCCATCAGCCGTCCGCCGAACAGGCGGCCGACCCCGTTGACGTTGGAGTACATGGCGATCTGGACATAGCTGGTGGACATGGCACCCTCCATCGGCCCGTTGTCGGGCGGTCAGTACAGCAGGATCGTCGCCAGCAGTTCGAGTGTCTCGCTGCCCGCGTTCGCGATGGAGTGGCGCTCGCCGCCGACGGTCAGGCACACGTCGCCGGGATTCAGGCGCTGGACTGTGCCGTTGTCGTCGAAATCGGCCGCGCCGCTCAGGATGTAGAAGATCTCTTCCTCGCCTTCATGGACGTGCGGGCCGATCGAGCAGCCGGGGCCGATCGTGATGCGGGCGACCATCCGCGCCTTGCCCTGGTATTCGCCGGGAGAAAGAAGCGTGGTCAGTTTCACGCATCCGTTGCCGCCCCGGAGGGACTCCTTTATTTCATAGGCCATTTGTTCCGCTTTGCGAATCATGTTGTACACCTCCACTTTTTTTACAACCATTATACCGATTGTCCGCCGCAACAGGAACTTGTCTTGATCAAACCGATCCAGCGTGTCGGCACGCAGTGGATCAGCGCAAGATTTGCAATGCTATTGCCGTTTTTCCCCCGTTTAGGGGACAAAAAGAACGATAGAATGAAGCTGGTGACAGATGTCACGCGCAGATGATCCGATTTTCACTGGGAGGTGCCTGTCAAATGACGAAAGCCCGCAATGTCGTGGTCGCGCAGTCCGGCGGACCGACACCGGTCATCAACAACTCGCTCCGCGGGGTTATCGAGACCTGCGCCCGGTACCCCGAAATCTTCGGCAAGGTCTACGCCGGGTTCCATGGAGTCGAGGGAGTCCTCCGGGAGGAATTGCTGGATCTCTCCGCCCAGCCGGCCGAGGAGATCGCGCTGTTGCGCACAACCCCGACCGCGGGCTCCATCGGCACCTGCCGCTACAAGCTCAAGGCGTCCCAGGCCGAGGATTTCACCCGGGTCGTGGACGTCCTCCGCTCGCATGATGTCGGATACCTGTTTTACATCGGCGGCAACGATTCCATGGACACCGCCCACAAGATCAGCCGACTCGCCGCCGACCGGGGTATCGGCCTCGTCGCGACCGGGGTTCCCAAAACGATCGACAACGATGTCGGAGACTCCGAATTCCGGCTGATCGACCATACGCCGGGCTACGGCAGCACCGCGCGCTACTGGATGAACCTCGTCCAGAACGCCGAGGAGGAGAACCGCGGCTCCAGTCCGGCGGATCCCGTCCTGGTCCTCCAGGCCATGGGCAGGCAGATCGGGTTCATCCCCGCGGCGGCGCGGCTGGCCGATCCGGACCGGGAAACCCCGCTCCAGATCTATATGGCGGAGTCCCGCCTGACGATCGAACAGCTGCACGAGAACGTCAACAGCGAGCTGCGGCGTTCCGGCCGCTGCATCGTGGTCGTCGGCGAGGGATTCGACGTCGGTGACCTCGGCAGGACGAACGATGCGTTCGGACACGCGCAGTTCTCGGCCAGCCGCACGACTGCGGCGCAGTCGGTGGTCAACTACCTCAACGACAAGGGGCTGGCGGTCCGCGGGTCCGCCCGGTGCCAGGTTCCGGGCACCGACCAGCGCGGCTCCATCCTGACC
This sequence comes from uncultured Oscillospiraceae bacterium, assembly GCA_964572095.1. Lineage (GTDB taxonomy): Bacteria > Bacillota > Clostridia > Saccharofermentanales > UBA5734 > JAAYKS01. The sequence goes on along the minus strand of CAZNGQ010000221.1, from coordinate 1,835 downwards.
GCCTCCACCGTGGATCTCGACGAGGCCTACCGCCTTGGACAGCAGGCCGTGCTTGTAGCCATGACCGACGGCAACGGATTCATGTCCTCCCTCTTCCGCCGGCCCGGGCCGGTCTACAGCGTCGAATACGGTAAAGTCCCCCTCGAGACCGTCGCCAACTCCGAGCGGTCCTTCCCGGAGACCTGGCTCACGCCCGGCCGCATCGATGTGACCGACGACTTCCTCCGGTACGCGCGGCCGCTGGTCGGCGACGACTGGGTCAGCGTGCCGCTGGTCGACGGGCGGATGCGCTTCGCCCGGCTGCAGCCGATTTTCGCGGAGAAAGTCCTTCCCCCCTACGAGCCGCAAACCTATCGCAAGGGATAGCATCCCGAAATCCGGCAGCCGCGGCCGGTTCCGCGGCGGAACAGGAGACCGACATGGCCCTACCCCATCAGCCGCTTCTTGATTTCACGAAAAGGCACGACCGGCTCATCTGCATCGACTCCGACGGATGCGCCTTCGACAGCATGGAGATCAAGCACAAGGAGTGCTTCATCCCCAACACCATCAACAGCTGGGACCTGCAGTATGTTTCCAAGTATGTGCGCGAGGCCGCGGAATTCGTCAACCTGTATTCCAAGTGGCGCGGCATCAACCGCTTCCCGGCGCTGATCCAGGTCTTTGACCTGCTGGACGGACGCGAGGAGGCGCTCCGCCGCGGATATAAACCGCCCGAGACCGGCGCCCTGCGCGACTGGATGAAGCGGGAGAGCAAACTGGGCGAGCCCGCGCTCGAGGCCGAAGTCGCGCGGACACAGGATCCCGTCCTGGCACGGACGCTCCGCTGGTCCAAGGCCGTCAACGCCGCGGTCGGCGAGATCGTCCATGGCGTCCCCCCGTTCCCCTATGTCCGGGAGAGCCTGGTCCGGCTGCAGGACACCGCCGACATCGTCGTTTGTTCCGCGACGCCGGGCGAAGCCCTTGTCCGCGAATGGGCGGAGCACGGACTGGCGCCCTTTGTCCAGGTGATCGCCGGGCAGGAGATGGGCTCCAAAAAGGAGATCATCCGGCATTCCATGGAGGGCCGTTACGACGCGGCGAACGTCCTCATGATCGGAGACGCGCCGGGCGACAATGCGGCGGCCGTCGCGAACAACGTCTCTTTTTTCCCGATCAATCCCGGTGACGAGGAAAACTCATGGAAACTGTTCATCGACGAGGCGATGGACCGCTTCCTGCAGGGCGGATATGCCGGCGGCTACGAAAAGCGGCTGCTCGACCTCTTTGACGCCTGTCTCCCCGAGCATCCCCCCTGGAAGACCGTGAACGATTAAGCAATGGAGGGCAATGAAATGAAAAAGGCCGATATCGGACTGATCGGACTCGCCGTAATGGGCGAAAACCTGGTGATGAACATGGCGGACAAGGGATTCTCGGTCGCCGTGTACAACCGCACCGTGGAGCGTGTGACCCATTTCATCGAGACCCGGGCGAAAGGCATGGACATCGTGGGCGCCTATTCCCTGGAAGAGCTGGTCACCCTGCTGGAGAAACCCCGTAAAGTGATGCTGATGGTCAAGGCCGGCAAACCGGTCGACGACTTCATCGCCAAACTCATCCCGCTCCTCGAGCCCGGCGACATCATCATCGACGGCGGAAACTCCCATTTCCCCGATACGATCCGGCGGACCGCGCTTGTCGAGTCCAAGGGGCTGCTCTATATCGGAACCGGCGTGTCCGGCGGCGAGGAAGGCGCGCTCAAGGGTCCCAGCATCATGCCAGGCGGATCGCCTGCCGCATGGCCGTCCGTCAAGCCGATCTTCCAGGCCATCGCCGCCAAGACGGAGGGAGTG
>CAZNGQ010000220.1:0-4375 GCA_964572095.1 uncultured Oscillospiraceae bacterium | reverse complement strand
GATGGATCGGCGATCGCCCATCATGCAGACATTATACCGGCATTCGGCACCCGGTGCGGCGTATCCGGTGTTTTCCAGACCGCCGACGGAATCCTTCTGCCGGTACAGATAGTACGGCCTCAAGCCAGCCGACGTCAATAGTCCGTATGCGGTGTCCAGCATGGATGCCGCCGCGGCGTCCGGCAACCGCAGGCTGCCGATTCCGGTTTTTTCACTGCCGTCCCGCCGCATATCCCCGGTCAGGACGGACTTTCTTTTCATCGAGAGCGCGTGGATTGTCACATTGGCCGGCGACCAGTCCACAACGGTTCGCAGTGAATGGATAAAGTCATCCGGGGTCTCCCCGGGCAGACCGGCGATCAAATCCATGTTGAGGACGGGGATCCCGGATCGAACGGCTTTCTCGACGGCGGCGGCCGTCTGCGCGGTCGTGTGCCGGCGGCCGATCCGGCGCAGGGTTCCGTCGTGCAGGGTCTGTGGATTGACGCAGACGCGGGTCACGCCGAGGTCGCGCATGATCCGCAGTTTCTGGTCGTCCAGCGTGTCCGGGCGGCCGGCTTCGACCGTGATTTCGGCGCCGGCCGCGCCTGGCAGGACCCCAAGCACGCCGGACAGCATCCGATCGAATTCGGCCGCCGTCAGCGAGGTCGGCGTACCTCCGCCGACATACACACAGGAAACCGGGGTGTCCAGCGACGCGAATACGGTGCGGGCCTCACGGATCAACGCATCGACATAAGCCGGAGCGAGGTCCATGCGGACGGAGCACTCCGGCAGGGTGAACGAACAATAGGCGCAGCGGCTTGGACAGAACGGAATGCCGACATAGACACAGAGGCCGTCCGGCGGAACCTCCCGCTGGACGGCGTCTTCCCTCTCCGCGGTTTCGACCGCAAGACGCGCTTTCGCCGGGGTGACATCGTACCGGTCCGTCATCCGTCGGGCGGCTTCCCCATGGGATCCGCCCGCTTCGTCCAGGCATTCCCTCGCGATCAGTGTCGGCCGGATTCCGGTCAGCGAACCCCATGGAAAACCGGTACCGGTCCATTGCGCCAGGACATGATACAGCTGCCGCTTGATTTCCCTCTTGATCCGCTCCATCGGAAGATCACCGGCGGATTCCTCCACCAGGGCCGTACCCTCGTTCAGGCTCGTGCACAGGGTATACCTGCCGACATTTTTCTCCGGGACCAGGCGGATGTCGATCGTGGCGTCGGGACCGGAACAGGCGTCGCCGGCTTCCAACTCGGTTTCCCCAGTCATCCGCACCGGTCCGAAAAACTGCCTCAGCACATCGGAAACCGGATAGAGATGGGCATGCCCGGTCAGAAGGACCCGGATCACTTAGGTGGTCCCTTTCGCAAGAACGTCCGGTCCGGGTTCCGCGGTATAGAGATAGGCCAGGATCAAATCGGCTTTCCGTCCATAACTGTAGACGCCGTCCTTCTGGAGGTTCGCCTCGAGATAAGCGTTGTTGACCTGTGTGGACGCCTCCTGTACCGGGCCTTCGAACCCCTTCCAGTATGCCCCGCGCGCGGCGAGGTCGCGCCGGATTCCATCCGAAACGGAAGTCCAGCAAGCAGCCCAGGCATCGGCATCATACGTGTACAGCTGGTTCGACAGACTGATGAATGCCTCGAGATAAGCACTATACCGGAAATCCGCCGAGCTGCTCCGGATTCCGGCCAAAAAGGCCAGGAACCCCGCCTCGTCCTCCCGGGCAAACCCCCTGGTATGGGCGATCTCATGCAGAATCGTATCCGGGAGAGAGTCCTGGGGTACGTCGATATTGACATTGGCCTCGACGAAAAGCGGAAAATACATGCCCGTGATGCCGGTATAGGACCAGTAATGTGACAGGAGGACTCCCTTGGGACGGACACGCGCGCCATCCAGCAGCGGGTACTCCGCCTCGACACTGTCGTACGCGCTTCCGGCAAAAAGCAGCGCGTTCTTCACGCCGTCCGACAGGCGCATGACGCCGGCTTCATCTTCCCCGACCCGGGCCCGCTCCTCGGACGCCTTGACGGCGAGCCAACCGGTCGCCGCGGCGAGTTCGTCCGCGGATCGGGCGGTCACCGGCAGCGGAAGCGACTCCGACAGGGGCAGCCTGGCGTAATTCCAGCCGTGTAGGACCATGAACGCCAGATAGACGATCGACACGGTCCACAACAGGCGCCTAAACGCCCGCCCGACGACAGGACGTCGTTCATGGCGCTCCAATCCGCGCAGTTTGCGGACAAAACGGAAAATCAGTACCAGCAGCAGGGGCAACGCCAGAACCACCAGCGCTTCCGTAAGGGAGACCGGAACGAGAGAAGTGATCCAGGCGATGGGAGCGGAAACCACGCGGAACACGCCGCGGGCCAGATAACGGTCAGCGAATCCGGGTTGACCCGCAACCAGCCGCTGGATGGCAAATCCCGCGAGAGCGGGCAGGATCCACAGAACGCGGCGCAGAATCCCTGCCGCGGCCGTATGCCTCTTGCCCATATCGACACGATCCATCCGTCACTCCTCCATCCCCGGGACAAACAGACCGACCAGTTCCGCCGGAGACTCAAACAAGGAAACGGCGCCTGCGGTCTCGAGCTCTTCCCGGTCGCGGAACCCCCACAGCACGCCGACCGCCATCATGCCGGCCCGATGCGCGGTTGTCATGTCGCTGCCGGAATCCCCGACATAGGCCATCATGGAAGGATCCAGGCCGATTTGTCCGGCGATCTCGAGCGCCGAGGCAGGATCCGGTTTATTCGGAATACCTGGACGTTGCCCGATGACGGAGGCAAACGGCACCCCCGGGAAAAAGTGCGCCACCATGCGCCGGGTCATCGGATCCGCCTTGTTGGAAAGGACCGCCAGCGGCACCCCTGCAACGGTCAAGGCGCGGAGCATCTCCGGGACGCCATCGTACGGACAGGTCTCGCGGTTCCACCGGTCGCTGTACGCGGCCGAGAACCGTGCCAGCATCCCGTCGACCTGCTCCGCGGACACCGACGATGGATCGGCATCCCTCCCCGACGAAATCTCGATCAGTCGCCGGGCGCCCGTCCCCACCATCTGTTTGTAGTCCTCGACGGGATGGGTCGGGAAACCGAACCAGGCCAGGGTTTCATTGACGCAATACGCCAGGTCGCGGAGCGTGTCCAGCAGTGTGCCGTCCAGATCAAAAATCACAGCTCTCGGTGTCATTGTCATCGTGACCATACCCTTTTGGACCACATCATATCATACCGGCGCTGCGGAGCAGCATCAGGATCCCCAGAATGACCGGCTGGTGAAACAGGTAGAAAACCAGTGCGTGCCGGCCAAGAAAACCGAACGGCCGCAGGGTCTGCACCAGGACGTGCGGGGTTCCTGGAAACAAGGAGCGGCGCCCGCCGTACAGGACAAGGCCCAGGGCCGATCCGGTAAAGAAAAACCCCAGCCAGGGAATCAACGGCATGTAGTCCGCCATCGCCTGCGCGGTCGATTCCGACGGGAGTCCCAACGGGAGCAGCCAGTCCGAAGCGATCGAACGGAAATCACCGATCACGCTCCCGAGAAACAGCAGTACGGACGCCAGGACGATCGACAAGGCCAGACGCCGCTCGCGCCGCCCGTCCGCCTTGCGGTCACGGGCTTCGAGAAACGCGAAAACGAGCGTCCCGACCGTTATCAAGTGGAGGACATTGAAATAGATGTACATATCCGTGTCCAGCAGCAGCGAGCCGGCCACCGATGCGACGGTAAGCACCGCGGAGGCCGCCAGCATGCGTACGCCCCGTTTCGCGTTGTTCCTGGAAAACGAACAGCAGATGCCGGAAACGACCAGAAAGACCGCCACGAACAATGGGCGCAGCAGGTCCTGGAACCAGACGGCTTCCTGGAAGGCGAACACGTCGATCTGGAGAATGTAGCGGAAATCGAACGCCAGATGGTGGAGCATCATCAGCAGGATGGCAAGCCCGCGCAGCGCATCCAGCTCGAACGCCCTCTCCCGGCGTATCCGGACATTCCCTTCGCCCGGCTCTGCGGCCGGGTTTTCACTAAGCGGTCTCAATCGAGGCGGCCTCCTGAAGATGCAGGTTTTCGATCGCCCACTCGCGGATCTTGAACTTCTGGATCTTGCCGCTGGCGGTCATGGGGAACTCCTTGACGAAAGCGATGTATTTCGGGGTCTTGTGCTTCGCCATGTGGTCGCGGACAAACTGCTTGAGATCCTCGTCCGCAACCGTTGCGCCCTCCTTGAGGATGACAGCGGCCAGGACCGCCTCCCCGTAAGTCTTGTCGGGCACGCCAACCACCTGGACGTCCTTGACCTGGGGATGGGTATAGAGAAACTCCTCGATCTCCTTGGGGTAGATGTTCTCGCCGCCGCGGATGATCATGTCCT
>CAZNGQ010000219.1:0-4401 GCA_964572095.1 uncultured Oscillospiraceae bacterium | reverse complement strand
CGCTCCACCGCGGTCTGCCGGTCGGCCTCCCGCTTGGCTCCCAAATCCAGCCCGTCCCGCTTCATCTCGAACGCGGGCAGATAAGCCCCGTACAGTCCGGCCCCCTCCAGCAGATCGCCGATCTGCAGCTGTTCCGTTTCGCTGCCGTTGAAATAGAACTCGAATCCGTCAAACAGACCGGACGCGGCAACATCGTCCACCGCCTGCCGGAACTGCGGGAAGTCCTCCCGGATGCCGGGGAACGTCGCGGACGCCACAATGCCTTTATGTATCACGTTCCATCCTCCTGTACCGTAAAAACCGGGTTCATATGCGTAGAATTGTACCGCACCCGGCGGGAAATGACAGCAGGTCCCGTGCCGGTTTTCCTATCGCCCGAAGCGGCAATTTATCCTACAATGGAGACAAGGCCCATCCGGGACAGAAGGAGAGACGAGATATGAAAACCTGGCTTGAACCCGCCCGTGAGATACCTGTCCGTTCCTATGACGTGGTCGTCGCCGGAGGCGGCACCGGAGGCGTCATCGCGGCGATCGCGGCCGCCCGGACCGGCGCGCGCACCGCGCTGGTCGAGTCGAAAGGCTATGTCGGCGGCATCATCACCGAGGGGGGGACCGCGCTCCACAGTTATTTCAACCTGTGGAAACCCTTTCCGGGCGTCCCCAAGGTACAGTTGGTCCGCGGCATCCCGGCGGAGATCATCGACCGCCTCCAGGCCGCGGGAGGGACGTTCGGACATGTCGAGATGACAGGCGGCGCGGATTACGACTCGGTCTGCACCTCCATCGATACCGAGATCTACAAGCACGTCGCGCACGGCATGCTGCTCGAGGCCGGCGTGGACGTTCTGCTCAACACGATGCTGGTCGGCGCCATTGCGGAACAGGGCAGAGTCCGGGGCGCGATCGTCGAGAGCCGTTCCGGGCGGGAGTTCCTCGCCGCGGCCTCTTTCATCGACTCGACCGGATACGGCGACCTCGCCGCGCATGCGGGCGCCCGCTTCACCGAGCCCAATGATTATCCCGTGGCCAACAGCATGGGGGTCGGCGGCGTGGACATCGACCGTTTCATCGCGTGGCTCCGGTCGATCGACGGGGTCGAGGATTATGCGGAGACGGTCCTGCCGGACGGCACAACACAGGTGGTCCGCGTCACCGCGCACGTCGACGCTTTGCCGCCTGCCCTCCTGGCCGATCTCCGGAGCCTCGGCATGAACCTGGTCACCACCATCCTGCACAAGGACCATTTCATGTTCATCAAGATCAACACCCGCGCCGCCGCGAGCCCTGTCAGCCGCGATGCGCAGGCCGTCGCCGAATTCGATCTCCGCACGCGCCAGCAGAAGGGAATCGCGTTGCTTCGCGCCTGTGTGCCCGGCTGCGAGAAGGCCTATATCGCGCGGACCTCGCCTTCGTTGTGCGTCCGCCGCGGCCGCTGCATCGCCTGCGACTACGACCTGACGAACGACGAGGTGGTGAACGGCGTCCATTTCGACGACGACATCCTGTATTACGGCTTTCATGACTTCGCCCCCCGCATCCAGATCCGGAACGGCGCCTCCTACGGAATCCCGCTCCGCGCGCTGACCGTGGCCGGCCTCGACAACCTGTTCGCCATCGGCATGATGATCACGAGCGACCACGACGCCCACATGTCCACCCGCAACACCGTCTCCTGCATGGGGCAGGGCCAGGCCGCCGGCACCGCGGCGGCGATGTGCGCGAAAAACGGGTGGACCGCGCGCGAACTGCCGGTCCGGGCGCTGCAGGAAAGGCTCCGCTCGGACGGGGTGTACCTGGGATAGCCGCGCCGGGGGAACCCTGTCGCTTTTTCATGTCCAATTCCTGATGATTCGTGTCGGTTTTCTCTGCTGTGCCGCGTCCGCGGTTTCGGTAGGATGAGGGCAGAGGTCCCTGAAAGGAGAAAACGACATGAAAAGACGATTTCTTCCCCTGTTGCTCGTCCTGACCATGCTTGCCGCAGTCGCCTGCGGAACCGCCACTCCCGCACCCACCACCGCGAAACCCACGGTCACCACCGCTGGCCAGACCACAGCGGCGCCCACCACGGCAGCCACCACGGCGCCGGTCAAGGACGTCACCCTCCGCATCGGATGGTGGGGTTCGCAAACCAGGCATGACGCCACGCTGGGCGTTCTCGACCTGTATTCCAAGAAAACCGGTGTGACGTTCGAACCCGAGTTCTTCGGATTCGACGACTACATCACGAAGCTCAACACCCTGGTCGCCGCGCGCGACGCGTTCGACCTCATGCAGATGGGCGGCAATTTTCCGACCTATCAGGATCACATCGAGTACCTGAACACGTACATCGACCGCAAGATCGTCGACACCACGGACATCACTCCCGCCTTCCTCGGCATTACGACCTACGAGGGCAACATCATCGGCCTGTCCAACGGAACCAATGTCCGCGGCATCGCCTATGATCCCGCGATGTTCAAGTCGGCCGGCGTCGCCCTCCCCACCGACAAGTGGACCTGGGCGGACTACGAGGCCGCCGCCAAGACCCTCACGACCAAACTCGGCATCATGGGCTCCAGCCAGCTGCAGGAGTTCGAGGTCCTCAACAGCTGGATCGACCAGTACGGCAAGAAAGAGAGCTTCTTCAAAGCGCCTACCCGCGTGGCCCTCAACTACACGACCGACGTGGAGGTCACGGAGTTCTTCGATTTCAAGCTGCGCCTGACGAAGCTCGGCGCCTATCCGAACCCGGCCCAGATGGCCGAGATCAAAGACATCGAGGGGGATCCGGTCGTCACAGGCAAGGCCGCGATGACCATGGTCGCGAGCAACCAGTTCGTCGCCCTCAGCACCGCCGCCAAGCGTGAACTCGCCCTGGCCCCGATGCCGCGCCGCACCGCGACCGGCCCGCTGTCCCACTCGATCATCTCCTCCCAGATGTTCTGCATCTATCGCGATTCCGACTACAAGGACGAGGCGGCCGCGTTCCTGAGCTTCTTCGTCAACGACGTCGACGCGAACAAGAACTTCCTCAAGGGCGAGCGCGGCGTCCCGATCAACGCCAAGGTCCGCGCGGCGCTGGAGACCGACCTGACCGCCGCCCAGAAAGCGATCTACAAACTGCTGGACTCCGTCGGCAAGGAAGCGGCGACCGAGATCGTCCTGAACTCCCCGGTCCAGACCGAAATCCAGGATGCCTACAAGCGCCTTGCCGAAAAAGTCATCTTCGAAGAGCTGACCCCGGCCCAGGCGGCCGCGGAACTCCGCACGCAGGCCACGGACATCCTGTCGCGCATCAAGAAATGATCCGCGTACGCATGGATTGATCCGACCGATCGATCACGGTGCAGAGTGCGGCGCACGCCAGGCCATCCGGCTCGACGTGCGCCGCCTTTCACCGCCGGACCCCGACCGCGACCGCCCCGCCACTCTTGACCGGAGGTAGCCCATGCAACTCAAAAGCAGCCACCTGAAACGGCAGGAAACCATCTGCGGATTCGTGTTCTCCGCGCCGTTCATCATCGGATTCCTGGCGTTCACCATTTTTCCGATGCTCTTTTCCTTCTACTTGTCCTTCACCGACTACAGCATCACGAAAAGTCCCAATTTCGTGGGGTTTGCGAATTACATCCGGATGTTCACGGACGATCCCCGGTTTGTCAAATCGGTCGGGGTCACGCTGTATTATGTGTTCGCCTCTGTTCCGCTCAAGCTCGGATTCGCCCTGCTCGTCGCCTTCCTGCTGACCCGGCCGACCAAGGCGGTCAGCGTGTACCGGGCGGTCTACTACCTGCCTTCCCTGATCGGAGGCAGCGTCGCCGTCTCGCTGGTCTGGAAGGAACTGTTCGCGTCCGAAGGCGTCATCAACACCATCCTCGCCGCGCTGGGCGTCGACAAGACCATCTACTGGATCGGGGATCCGCGGTTCGCCATCTGGATCCTCATCTTCATGTCAGCCTGGCAGTTCGGCTCCTCGATGATCATTTTCGCCGCGGGCCTGAAGCAGATTCCCGTCGTCTATTACGAAGCCGCCCGGATCGACGGCGCGTCGCTCTGGATGCAGTTCCGCTACATCACCCTGCCAAGCCTCTCGCCGGTCATTTTCTTCAACCTCGTGATGCAGACGATCTCGGCCTTCATGTCCTTCACCCAGGCGTTCATCATCACCGGGGGCCAGCCGGCCGACTCCACCCTGTTCTATGCCCTGTATATCTACACCCGCGCGTTCAACTATTTCGATATGGGTTACGCGAGCGCAATGGCCTGGATCCTGCTGGCCATGATCGCCCTCGTCACGGCGGTCATGTTCAAGACGTCCAGCAACTGGGTGTTCTACGAATCCAAGAACAAGGGTTGAGAAAGGAGGCATCCGCATGACGATCCATCGCCGCTCCATCGGCTGGTTTTTCTACCATAC
>CAZNGQ010000218.1:3339-4448 GCA_964572095.1 uncultured Oscillospiraceae bacterium | reverse complement strand
GGTTGACCTTGACCGGGAAGACCCCGCGGTACTCCCCTTTATATTCCAGTTTCTCCATGGCCGCGCGGAAGGAGTTGTTGAGAACGGAAATCTGCGAGTCCAGCAGGTTTTCAAAACGCAGCAACACCGGCATTTCCAAGCCGAGCGCCTTCGCGTCCGTCAGGATGTCCATGATGCTGATCGCGGTGGAGGTGTTGTCCTTGTCGGGGTTCACGAGGATCTCGCCCTTGTCCGAGACGGAAAAATAGCCCGCGCTCCAGTTGCGGATGCCGTACAGCTCCTCGGATTTGTCCTTTGTCCATCTGCCCAGCGGTTCGGTTTTGTTCATTTCCGGATTCCTTTCAGCCGATCCCTCCGCGCGCGGTCCGTGTTGGACGCGCGCAAAAACACAGGTCAAACAAGAGTATGCCCTGTAAATGTAGACTGCATATTGTTTGATTGTCAAATCGAATGTCGGGCCGCCGCCCGGAAAACGTTCATTCCTCGTTCAGGATGGCGAGGATCCGATGGATCAGCATCGTGATCGCCACATCGTTCAACCCGCCGCGGGGTACAATGACGTCCGCGTATTTTTTATAGGGTTCCACAAACTGCTCGTGCATCGGCTTGACCGTATTGGTGTACTGCGTGATCACGGATTCCAGGCTCCGCCCGCGTTCGTTCACATCCCGCAGGATGCGCCGGATCAGGCGCTCGTCCGCGTCCGCGTCGACAAACACCTTGATGTCCAGGAGCGCCCGGAGCTCCACGTTTTCAAAAATCAGGAACCCCTCGACGATGACCACCTTGGCCGGATTCACGTGCACCGTCTCCGGAAGCCGGGTGTGCTCCGTGTAGGAGTAGACCGGCCGGTCGATCGGCAATCCCTGTTTCAACCGACGGATGTCGCGGATCATCCGCTCGGTATCGAACGCGTTCGGATGGTCGTAGTTCAGCCTGGCCCGCTCTTCGATCGGGAGCTCGTCGTGCGGGATGTAGTAGAAATCGTGGCTCAGCAGCACCACGCTGTCCCGGCACGCCTCTTTGATCCGGCTGGCCACCGTGGTCTTGCCGGAAGCCGATCCTCCCGAAACCCCGATCACGACGATGTTCTGCATGCTTCTGCCTCC
>CAZNGQ010000218.1:0-3239 GCA_964572095.1 uncultured Oscillospiraceae bacterium | reverse complement strand
TCACCGGTACCCCCGGTACATCACGTAGTCCTGCAGCTCGCGAATGAAACCGGCACCGACCAGCGCGTCGGCCGCTTCGGGCGGGTACTGCCGGACCGTCAGCCGGGTCAGGCCCGGAAAGACCCGGCGTCCGGTGTAGGACTGGGCGAACGCCAGCAGCGCTTCCGGCAGCGAAGCCTCGTCGAACACGCGCAGCTGCTTTCCCTGGCGCTCGAACACCGCCACCGGCGTCCCCGCGCGCAGCGCGACCGCAATGCCGGGCACGTTGAGGAACGCACGCCCCGGCATGTGCGGCAGGCACTTGCCCCACGGCTGCGCCGGATCGGCCGCGGACAGCCAGACGATCTCGTCCCGCGGCTGCTCGAGCGCCAGCATCGTCGCGGCAAACTCCGGATCCCGGATGAACTGCACTCCCGACATGCCCTCGATGAAATACCCGCGCCGCGCGCGCCCGGTGTATTCCCAGACGCGCAGGGTCTCGAGCGCCTGGGTCCAGGACAGCCCCTGCACGGTTTCGCGGCAGAGGATCCCAACCCGGCTGAACGCCCGCTCCACCAGCTGTTCCGGCGTCCGTTCCACGAGCGGGCGCGCCAGTTCCCACCGGCCTGAGGTCTGCGCCAGCGAGCGGGATCTGGCGCGTTGCTTCACATTGGTCTTCTCCAGCTTCTCCCGGTTCAGCCACTGGCGCACCGGAACGAAGCTGTCCGCGCAGACCAGGCCCGCCTCCGCGAGCTTCTGCAGGGTTTCCTGCGGGGACGGGACGCCCGGCAGGTCGGCCAGCCGGTGCAGGAAGCTGGCGCCGCGCCGGAGCAGCGCCTCGTAGACGGTTTTGGCCTCGCCTTCCAGCTCCTCGACGGCCGGTGTCAGGTCCGCGTCCCAGTCGATGTCCTCGTACGGATGAAAGCTGAGCCCCTCCTCACGGTGGATGCGCCAGAACAGGTTGCCCTGCGCGAGCAGCGCATCCAGCAGCTCCGGGCGGTATCCTCCCACGCGCGCAGGCAGCAGCACGCTTTCCCACAGCGCCGGCGGATAGGGCACGCCGGCGAGGGTCTTGAGCGCCAGCTCGAGTTTTTTGGCCTGCGGCGCGGTCACGTTGACGCGGCCGGCCAGCAGCGCCGCGTACCGCTCCGGCGGCAGCGTCCGGATCTGGCGGCGGCGGCTTTGGATCGTCTCCCGCCGCGCCCGGTCGTACAGCTCCGAGTGGTAGTACAACCCGTCGCTCTCCACCGCGCTTTCCGCCCGGCACAACGCCGACAGCAGCTCCCGCGCGGTCTCTTCGGGCCACAGGTAGCGCTCCGCGAGAAGATCCGGGGATTGCGCCCCGCGATAGCGCAGGCCGCGCCGCACGATGTGGAGCCGGGCCTCGGCGTCCCCGTCCGCCAGCGCGGCGGCGTATTCCTGCAGGTGTTCGGCCGCGATCCACAACCCCGGCTCGATGTAGGCCGCCTGCCCTTGCCGGGCCAGCCGCTCCAGCCAGCCAACGGGGACGTCGAGCTCGCCCGCGACGAGGTCCCCCTCGATCATCAGGAGCGAATGCAGCTGGGCCTCGTTGTCCGGCATTTTCTTCCGCTCGGCCGCCCGGGCCAGCTGCTCCGGGGCGGGGGGGATCAGCTGCGCCTGCCGGAGCGCCTCGCCGGCGGCGGTGTCGGTCCGCGGGGTCGCCGGCGCATAATCGTACATCATCGCGGCCTCGGTCCGCTGCCGCAGGGGCATCGACAGGGGGGACGGCATATCCGTATGGATCTCGCGCACCTGGATCGCGCCCGTGCGGATCCCGTCCAGGATGGATACCACCCCGGGCAGGTCCCAGTAGTCCTCCAGACACTCCCGCCGTGTCTCCCGGATCAGCGGGTGGTTCTCGTACCCGGCCAGCGAGTCCAGCATCTCCGCGCCGCGGACCCGCTGCACCCACAGCGGCTGGCGGCCCGCTTTGCGCACCCCCATCATGAGGGCGCGGGCGGCGTTGTACCGGAACGCCATGTTGAACAGCGGCGTCGACGGCAGGACCGCGGTCAGGACCGGGCGGGCCGTCTCGGGCGGGATGCGCTGCAGCAGCCCTTCCGGCAGCGGGGTGTCCTCGTAGGGGAACAGCAGAAACCCGTCGTCGTCGTCGACATAGCTGATGAACGCGGCGACCTGCCGCCGGGCCGCCTCCCGCGCCAGGATCGCGAGCGGTTCGTTGACCGGGCGGCCGAACACCGAATGCACCATCATCTGGGGACTGCCGGTGTCGTCGCGGAAGTGCTCGACCAGGATCGTCCGGTCGTCCGGCAGGACGCCGGTGGCAGCCAGCTGCCGCTGGAGCAGGTCCTCCGCTCCCTCCGCGGCCGGCCCGTCCAGTCCCAGCCGCTGCAGCTCCTGCGCCAGCGTACCGTTCTCGTTCGCCTGGCCGAGTCTGCGGAACAATTCGCCAAAGGCGGATCCGGTCTGGATCCGGCGCCCCGTGACATCCCCCTTCCAGAAGGGCGGCCGCGCGCCGCCGAACGGCGACTGCGACACGACGACGGTGTCCTTTTTGATGCTGGTGATTTTCCAGGCGAACGAGCCCAGCAGGAACCGGTCGCCCGTGCGTGCCTCGAAAACGAATTCCTCGTCCAGTTCGCCCAACTTGACGCCGTTTTCGGTCCGTACGGCGAACAGTCCCCTGTCCGGGATCGTGCCCGCGGCCGAGACCGCCAGCATGCGGCTGTACGGATCCCCGTCCACGCGCTCATGGATGCGGTCGTACAGCACCCGCGGGCGCACGGGAACGTCGCGCGCGTGCTCGAAATCCCCCGCCAGCATGCACAGCACGTCCTGCACGTCCTCCCGCGTCACATGGCGGAACGGGTAGGCGCGGGGCAGCAGCTCCATGACCTCGTCCAGGCTGTAGCCGTCCCCGGTCGCCATCGAGACCAGGTGCTGGGCCAGCACGTCCAGGCACAGCCGCGGCGGGCGGCAGAACTCCACCCCGCCGTTGCGCACGACCTCTGCCGTCAGCCCGGAGTACAGCGCTTCGGCGGGCACGCGCGGGAAAATGTGCATGACGCTGGTGCGGCCGGGATTGTGGCCCGCGCGTCCCAGCCGCTGCATCGTGCTCGAAATGGAACGGGGGCATCCAATCTGGAACACCCGGTCGATGTCGCCCACGTCGATCCCGAGTTCCATGGAAGAGGTGGCGCACAGCAGGCGAAGGCTGCCGCTCCGCAGGTCGCGCTCGACCTCGAACCGGGACTCCCGGGACAGGCTGCCGTGATGGG
>CAZNGQ010000217.1:0-4448 GCA_964572095.1 uncultured Oscillospiraceae bacterium | reverse complement strand
TCCTCGCTGCCGGTGTCTGCGGAACGACCGGAAGATCCGATTCCATGCGCAGATGTCCAGCAGGCGCGGCGATCTCCCGCAGCAGCCAACCGCCCGGCGCTTCCGGGATGCCGTCCAGGCTCAGGACACCGCCGCTGGTTGGCAGGTCCGTCACAGAGCCGCCAAATAAATACTTCCCTTCCGGTGTCGGGGTGAATCCGCACGCCAGGCCGGTGTCTGCGGAGATGAGCTGGAAAACAGCCGGTGAAGTGGTGATCCGGTTCCCCGCCTCGTCCGTTTTCTGCACGACCAGGCTCCCTGTTCGGTATTCGGGCGTCATCGTGGCGGTTGCGCAGAACCGGGAGATCCCGCTCACCGCGACCACGGACTGGTAGGACGCGTTATCCGGGGAAAGCCAATACAGGTTCTCATTGGAAAAAGTTGAAAACCCGGAGACTTCGACGGATGCGGGCGCACCGCTCCCGGGGAGACCGGTCGTGGCCAGCTGTAGCTTGCTTCCGTCAAAAACGGCTTCCACGCCTGGCGGACAAGCTGAAACCGCAATCATGTCGAGATTTGTCTGCGTGACCCGTGCCGAACACTCCAACCGCCCCGCCCGGTAAGCCCATCGGGCCGGCTCGATGGAGAGGGAAACCGGCCGGGTCCGCTGTGCCAGCCCGATCTCGTACAATTGGCGGGCCGCCTCGAACAGGCTCTCATTCCCGTTTGCGCGCGCTCCCGCGATCGACGTCACCGAACCGGGCAGGCCCAGGCTCGCGTGCAGCCACCAGATCGCCACATTGGTCGCGTACTGCGCCTGGTCGGCGGGGAACGCCACTCCGTTGAATGTCGATGTCGATGGATATCCGTGCTGCACGATCGCCGTGACGCCCTGGATGAACGCCGCGTTGCCGAACAGTTCCTCGGGTCCGCAAGGCGCGTACCCGACCATGCTGGCGGGATACGGTTCGTTCGAATGAGGCGTAAGGCAATACGCCGGGGTTCCCGGCTCGGAGACCATCGTCATGAGGGGCACCACGATCGGCGTGCCGTCCGTCAGGCGGAACCAGGTCACCAGCCGGACCGTCTCCACCCGGGTTGTGAACAGCTCGGCCGCCCGGGCGGCACCCGGCGTTCCTCCCAGGCAGAACAGGATCGACATCGCAAACAAAAGCAGTGTGGCAGTGGCTCGACAGGTCTTTCTCACAGCTGTGTCCTCCCGCGGTTCCGGTGCCGAAACACCAGGTCATGCGTGGAGTCTAGCATCCGGGGCAGGGACACAACCGGGAAGCAAGCCGACGAAAAGTCCAGAACAGACCCGAACCGGCATCCGACGTCAGTGCGGAACCCTGCCGTAGAGGTCGCCGATCTCATGCAGCCAGGTAAAATCGATCGCTTCCATCTCGCCGCCGGTCAGCCGGAAGGTCCAGTTGCCCTCCGCCACACCCGGCACGTTCATGCGCCGGGTATCGTCCAGTGCCAGCAGATCCTGCACGGTCGCCACGGCAAGGTCCGCGGCGCTTGACCACAGGGTCTGGATCCAGGCGCGGCAGACGGCGGCAGGTTCCGCGGAATCCGCGCGGCAGTAGCGCAAGGCGCGGCGGGCGTTATCCAGGGGAACATCCGCCAGCCATCCGGCCAGGGTGCTGTTGTCGTGTGTACCGACATAGGCCACACAATTGCGGGGGTAGTTGTAAGGGAGATGCGGATTATCGGGGGAGCCGTCGAATGCGAACTGCATGACCCGCATGCCGGGGTAGCCGGTCTCCAGCAGAAACGCCCTCGTCCGGTCTGTCAGGAGTCCCAGGTCCTCCGCGATGATTTCCGCGTCCTCGTACCGGTCCGACACCCGCCGGAACAGGTCCATGCCGGGACCGTCGACCCATACGCCGTCCCTGGCCGTGTCCTGATCCGCGTCCACGGCCCAGAACGCCTCAAACCCGCGGAAATGGTCGATCCGGACGGCGTCGAACTGGCGAAGGGAGAACGCGATGCGGGACAGCCACCAGCCATAGCCGTCACGGGCGGCGACTGTCCAGTCATAGATCGGATTCCCCCACAGCTGGCCGTCTTCGGAAAAATAGTCCGGCGGAACGCCCGCGACCCGGATCGGGGCGAGGCATTCATCCATTTCGAATAAATCCGTATGGCTCCAGACATCCGCGCTGTCGCGCGCGACATAGATGGGCATATCCCCGATGAACCGGACGCCCGCGGCGTTCGCCCCGGACTTGAGCGCGTTCCACTGCCTGGAGAATTCGTATTGGACATACATATGGAAAAAGACTTCGTCACCATGCTGCCGGACAAAATCCTCCAGGGCGGCCCGATCCCGGCGGCGAAGCCCTTCGTCCGGCCACTCCCACCAGGGCAGGCCGTCGAAGTACCCTCTTATCGTGAGGAACCAGGCATAATCCACTACCCAGTCCCGCTGCGCGTCGACAAACGCGCGAACCTGGGCCTTTTCCGGCTCACCCAGCCGATCGAACGCAAGCCGAAGCAGGGTTTCTCGCTTTACCGCGGCTTCGCTGAATTCCGCCATCCCGGGATCGCCGGAGCATCGGCAGGCCTCCGCCTCGTCCGGCGACACCAGCCCGGTTTCCGCCAGGCGGTCGGGATCGATGAGCACGGGATTGCCGGCGAATGCGGACAGGCACTGGTAGGGGGAGTCTTCGGCTTCCGGCCGCCCCAGCGGCAGGACCTGCCAGTACCGGATGCCCGCCCCGGCGAGCCGATGGGCGAAAGAGAGCGCCGGCGCGCCGAACGTACCGGTGCCGTACGGACCCGGCAGAGACGTGATGTGCAGCAGGATGCCGCCGGAACGGAGTATCGGCATGGGAACGTCCTGTCAGTCGGTATGGTGGCGCAGGTTCTTGTCGCTGGCGAAAAGGTAGAAGTCCTTGTCCACGTCGCGGACCAGATACTCGAGCTCCTCATCGCCCATGACGGTGTTGCGCCCTTCGGTGTACAGAAGGTCGACACGTTCCTTGACCTTGAGAACCACCGGGTGCTTTTTGTCGATGGCTTCATCCCCGTGGAAATCGAAATACCCGTTCATCCAGTGGGCGATCCCGGCCAGGCCGGAATGCGAGTCGACGGCGACGGTCGCGGGACGGTTCAGGATCTTGGCCGTGTTGAATATATTATAGATCTCTTCATCCTTGAGCAGACCGTCGGCATGGATGCCGGCCCGGGTGGAGTTGAAATTCCTGCCGATGAACGGCGTCCGGGGCGGGATCTCCATTCCGATCTCTTCCTCGAAATACTCCGCGATCTCGGTGATGGCGGAGAAGTCCATGCCGTCGTTGGTGCCGCGCAGGGAGGCATACTCGATCGCCATGGCCTCGATCGGGCAATTACCCGTACGTTCGCCGATTCCGATCATGGAGCAGTTGACACTCGCGCACCCGTACAGCCACGCGGTCGCGGCATTGGTCACCACTTTGTAGAAGTCGTTGTGGCCATGCCACTCGAGTTGTGCCGCAGGCACCTCGGAGTAGTGCTTCAGGCCGTAGATGATCCCCGGCACGCTGCGGGGCAGCGCGACGCCCGGGTACGAGACGCCGAATCCCAGCGTATCGCATGCGCGGACCTTGATGGGGACGCCGCTTTCGCGGGAGAGCTTCATCAGTTCGTTGACGAACGGCACGACGAAACCATAAAAATCCGCCCTGGTGATGTCCTCGAGGTGGCACCGGGGCTTGATCCCGTGCGCCAGCGCATCCTTGACGATCCCCAGGTACTTGTCCATCGCCTGGGCGCGGGTCATGTTCATTTTCTTGAAAATATGATAGTCCGAGCAGGAAACCAGGATGCCGGTCTCCTTGATCTCCATCTGGCGCACCAGTTCGAAATCCTTTTCGCTGGCGCGGATCCAGCTGGTGATCTCGGGGAACTCGAAACCCATCTCCATGCATTTGCGCACGGCTTCCTTGTCCTTGTCCGTGTAAAGGAAGAACTCGCTCTGGCGGATGAGTCCCTTGGGACCGCCCAGCTTGTGCAGCAGGCCGAACAGGTCGACGATCTGCTTGACGGTGAAAGGGGAACAGGCCTGCTGGCCGTCACGGAATGTCGTGTCGGTGATCCAGATCTCCTCCGGCATGTCCATCGGGACGACACGGTGGTTGAAGGGCACCTTGGGGATGTGCTCATAATCGTAGAGGTGCCGGTACAGGTTGGGGGTTTCCACATCCTGCATGAGATAGCGGTATGCGGACTGCTCCAGCAGATTGGTCTTTTTGTCATATTCCAGCATGTCATGACCCTCCATGCAAGTCGGCATCCAAAAAAATTCATATCGATTGATATCGGTAGATTATATCCGCGGATCCGGGGAAAGTCAATTGCGGCGGAGGTGTGCCTCCGGGGCAAGGCAAGTTAAATTGTGCAGATTGGATTCTGCAATTCTGATGTCTGAAAGATGCAAAAAGCTTGAAAATACTGGACTTTCCAGCGGGCTCCTGTGCAAA
>CAZNGQ010000216.1:0-4450 GCA_964572095.1 uncultured Oscillospiraceae bacterium | reverse complement strand
GGCGCCGATGGAGAAGCCTTTGGTGATGGCCTTGGCGGTGTTGCCGGCCGCGTCGAGCTGGTCGGTGATCGCAAGGACTTCTTCACCGAGGTCGCCCATCTCGGCCAGGCCGCGGGCGTTGTCGACGATCGGGCCATAGGCGTCGTTGGAGATGATCATGCCGACGACGGACAGCATGCCCAGGGCGGCGAGGGAGATGCCGAACATGGCATAGCCGGCACCCAGAGGCGCGCAGATCATGTAGGAAGCCAATGCCGCGGCACCGATGCCGACCAGGGAGGGAAGCGAGCTCAGCAGGGCGTAGGAGAAGCCGCTGATGATCGTGAACGCCGCGCCGCTGGTGCAGGCCTTGGCGACATGCTTGACGGGCTTGCCGTCATCGCCGGTGAACAGCTCGGACGTGAAGCCGATGACAGCGCCGGCGACCAGTCCGACAACGACCGCGCCCCAGAGGCGGATCTCGAATTTGAAGACCATGGTGGCGATGAACGTGAGGACGCCGAAGATCAGCATCGTGAGGTAGGTGCCGTTGTTGAGGGCCCTGCCGGGGTTCTGGTTCTTGCCGGCGCGGGCCGACAGCACGCCGATGATGGAGGCGAGCAGGCCGATGGAGGAGAAGGCAAAGATGACGTCGATGTTCTGCTTGCCGCCGAGGGCGGTGGCCAGGACGAGGGCGGCGGCCAGGGATGCGATGTTGGAGTCGAACAGGTCGGCGCCCATGCCGGCGACGTCGCCGACGTTGTCACCGACGTTGTCGGCGATGACGGCCGGGTTGCGCGGGTCGTCTTCGGGAATACCGAGCTCGACCTTGCCGGTCAGGTCCGCCGCGATATCGGCGGTCTTGGTGAAGATGCCGCCGCCCGCCTTGGCGAACAGGGCGAGGGAGCTGGCGCCGAAGCTGAAGCCGATCAGGACTTCCGGATTGCCCGTGATCATGTACACGAGCGCCGCGCCGGTCAGGGAGGTGCCGACGACGGCCATGCCCATGACGGCGCCGCCGCGGAAGCCCGCCATGAAGGAGGGCTCAAGCCCGTTGCGGGCGGCGGAAGCCGCTTTCATGTTGGCGATGGTGGAGATGCTGATGCCGACGTAGCCGGCCAGGCCGGACAGGGCCGTACCGGCGATGTAGGCGACCGCCATCGTGATGTTGTCAAGGATGTCGCCCTTCCAGAACGGAGCCGGGAAGAACAGGACGATGAGAACAACGATGACGCCTGCAAAGATGGTGAGGATGCGGTACTCCCTTTTGAGGAATGCGAATGCGCCTTGGCTGATGAGTTTACCGATGCGCTCGATCGATGCGTTCGCGGTCGGCAGTTTCTTGACCCAGACATAGAAGTACGCTGCGACGCAGAACGACAACAGCGAGATGATGATGGAAACGATTGGCCAGAGCATGAATCCTTCTCCTTTCGACTTGTGACAATCTCCTCCCGCTTTACCGGGCCGAATGGTCCAAAAAGCGCCAAGGTAATTATAGTCGTTCATCCGAAAAAGAAAAGAGACCCTGCGAAAGACTTTGAAAAATTCCCAAAGTCACAGGATTCGGTGAAAACTTCGGTCCGATTTTGTAGAAAAAGGCATCGTTTACGTAAGATGCGCACGCGTGCGCGAGCACAGTTTATGCAGAGTCATACATTTTTATGCTCACGAATGAAGCTGTCGAACGAGACGAGGAAGTCCCGGACCAGCGCGCGGGACGAAGTGGTGAGTCCGCCGTCCTCGTCCAGTCCCCGCGTGATGTTGAAATAGAACTCGGGATGGTTCATGACCCGCATGTCGAGGAAGGAAAGAACGGCCCGCAGGTGCGACTGGGCGCCGAAGGTCCCGATGGCGCCCACGCTGGCTCCCATCGTCGCCGCCGGCTTGCCCTCCCAGCTGTTCTGCATCCAGGGGCGCGAGCCCCAGTCGATGGCGTTCTTGAGCACCCCCGGATAGGAGCGGTTGTACTCCGGTGTGATGAATAGGACGGCGTCCGCGCGATCGATCGCCTCCTTGAGCCGAAGGACGGGTTCGGGCAGGTCCTCCTCGATGTCCTGTGAAAAAAACGGAAGGGTCTCGATCGGGTATTCCTCCAGGCGGAATCCTACGGGCGCCTCCTCCCCCACAAACGCATACAGCGCCCGGTTCGCCGATTCCCGCGATATGCCGCCGATCAGCACGAGGATTTCAACAGGCTCAATCATGGCGCAAATCCTCCCGGTGTTTCGCCAGCAGATCCAGAAGGATCGGCCGGGTGTTGTCCTCGGGACGTTCCATCACCTGGTTCAGGCAGCGTTCCAGCGCCAGCCCGACCGCTTTGCCGCGGAATCCGGCGCGCACGGCGTCGCCGCCGTCGACGGCCAGCCGGCGGATCGAAACCGGGTCGCCGGCGTCGATGACCGCACGGATCCGGTCGGCCATCCGGTCCAGGCTGTCCAGCCGGTCCTGCATGTCCGCAGGGCGGTTCGCCAGGATGTCGGCCGCCACCAGGGCTTTCCAGTCCTCCCAGCGGTCCTCTCCGGCGTCGCCCAGCAGCCGGCGCACCTGCGGCAGCGTAGCTGGGACCGTTCGGTCGTGCTGTGCGATCAGCCAGACAATCCGCTCGCGGTCGCGGATGGAAAACCGCAGCCGGCGGAGCACCGTGTCCGCCAGGGCGGCGGATCGTTCCGCGTGGTCGTCGGGGCCGGGTCCGGGATCCGGCTTCCGCGCGATGTCATGGAGCAGGCCGGCGATGCGGGAAACCATGCTCGGCGGGGAATGGATCGCAACCTGCACGCAATGCTCCCCGATGGTCTGTCCGCCGCGCGTGGCCAGCGAATAGCACGCTTCCAGTTCCGGAAGAAAGTGCGGGAGCAGTCCGGTGTCGTGGAACAGCCGCAGCGCCTCGGGATGAGGGGAGGCCGCCGTCTGGACCAGCTCGGAGGAGACACGCTCGGCGGAAACCCGCACGAGCTCCGCCGCGTGGACGCGGATGGCCGCCAGCGTGCCGGGGTCGATGGCGAATCCCAGCCTCCCGGCGAACCGGATGGCGCGCATCATGCGCAGCGCGTCTTCGGAAAACCGTCGATCGGGATCCCCAACGGTCCGGATCAGGCCGGCGGCGATGTCCGCCCGCCCGTTGAACGGGTCGATCAGTCCGAGGTCGGGGTCCCAGGCGATGGCGTTCATCGTGAAATCCCGGCGGGCCAGGTCGCGCTCCAGGGAATCGGTGAACGCGACCGTGTCCGGACGCCGGCCGTCGGTGTAGTCGCCGTCCTCGCGGAAAACCGTGACTTCGTATCCGGCGCCGTCCCACAATACGGTGACCGTTCCGTGCTGAAGCCCGGTCGGGATGACATGCAGGCCGTGATGCAGGAACAATCGCATGGAGGTCTCGGGACGGGCTGACGTACCGATGTCCCAGTCCGCCGCCGGTCGCCCCAGCAGGGCGTCTCGGACGCATCCGCCCACAAAGACCGCCTGGTGGCCGTCGTCCTGGAGAATACGGCGGATGAGCGCCGCCCCCTCGGGCGGTGCCTCCCATTCCGCATGGTCCGGCAGGAACCGGTGGTCGGAATCCGATCGATTCATCCGGGTTCTCCTCTGTCGGTCTGCGGAGGAACGGGCATCCGCTCCATCGGCATCTGCCAGAATGCCAGGTCGTCCCGGCGGACCCATCCGGCCCGCTCCCAGAACGCGTTTCCAAGGTTGTTGTCATGGAAGCAGACCAGCTGGCACTTGACCGCACCCATGCCGCGCAGACGCTCCAGTGCACGGCCGACCATCGCCTTGCCGATTCCCGTCCCGCGGAAGTCGGGATGTACGCAGACGTGGTACAACATGGCGCGCCGGCCGTCATAGCCGCACAGAAGCGTGCCGGCCAGCCGGCCGTCGACACGGGCTGCGCAGGACAGACCGGGATTGCGGTCCAGCAGGCGTCGAAGCGCATCGGGCGAGTCGTCCGCGGAACTGAGCCCGATGCCGGGGATGGACCGCCAGAAGTCCGGCAGCGACGGAAGCAACGAATCGTCAACGGGAATCAGCTCGAAAGCCATGGGTACCTCCACAGTGGCATGCGGGAGATTGAGAGCGTGCTTTTCTCCATTATACCCGTGAAGCCCTGGAGACTGGAACCGGCATGCGGCACCGGGACGGAAAAGGGGCTGTCTCACTGCTGGTGAGACAGCCCCGCGTCGGTTCGGGCAGAATCCCTGTCAGGCCGGACGGACCGGGCGGGCCTCGATGTAGCCCCGATAACCCTGCGGCTCCATCTGGAACCGGGGACCGTCCTCGTCGGCCCAACGGAATCCGTAGCGCGCCGGGTCGTAGGTTTTCATGACCTCCCACAGGTCGCCGATCGCTTCCTCGAAATCGGAGTCCGCATACGGGGGGCCCTGGAAGACCATGACTTTACAGGCAGGCAGGTCCATCCGTTCGAAACCGTCCGGGACCGGTCCGGCATAGTCGAGCGGGACCTCGACCCCCTGTA
>CAZNGQ010000215.1:0-4457 GCA_964572095.1 uncultured Oscillospiraceae bacterium | reverse complement strand
GGCGGTGTGCTCCCCGCCAAAAATCCAACCCTTGTAGTTCTTCACTTCGATCACGAATACGCCATAGAGCGACACGACCACGTGGTCGATCTGGGTCGTGCCGGTCTCGGTCGTCAGGATCAGGTCCGGCAGGACGGTGTATTCCTCCTTGGGAAGTGCCAGCAGCCGAAGCGATATATTTTTCTCACCGAACCATCCCTTGATCACGGGCAGGAACAACCGATAGACCGCGATCAGTAGAACCAGCACCCACAGATACCAGGTTTTGATCAGAAAATCCCCGATCGAATCTACAAAAACACCCATATTCCCCCACCCCCAAATTACTACCGCCCCAGCAGGGCGTTCTCCACCTTCTCCATCTCGCCGCCGGCGCCGTAGTCCGTCATCTCGCAGCCGTCGACTGAAAGCCGCATCTCCAGCTTGTCATCCAGGAACGGCTTCCAGAACGGCAGTCCGGTCCCATTGGGGGTGCCGTTTTTCGCGAAGTTCGTCCAGTACCCGATCACTCGCTCCGACAGCAGATAGTCCCGCTCCTCGAACGGCCGCCAGCACCGGTCCAGCGTGCCGAACTCGTACCACAGCTCCGCGGAGTGGAACGCCCCCGCGTCGTCGCCCGGCATCTCCCGGTCGAAGCAATACAGGTAGACCGGTTTCTTTCCCTGCTCCAGCTGCAGCCGTGCCCAACCGCGCAGCGAAGCGGCCATGTTGGCCCGGCCCGGCGCCGTCTGGTCCAGATGCACACCCTCTTTTGCGGTGTGGCCGATGATGTAGTCGATGTTCTGCTGCCGGCCTTCAAGCAGGCTGTCCTCCAGGGAGGACGGAAGCGCATACCCGTCGGTGCAGAGGTTGAACCCGTTGCGCATCGGATCCCCCGACCACGCGAGGAACTTCTGCAGCAGTTCCTGCCAGGGGATCGCGCGCAGTTCGGCGATCGATTTTGCCCCGACGCTCTCCATGAAACGCATCCCGCGCTCCTCCAGCACCTCCCGCGGCAGGCGCCCGAGCCCGGTCGCGACCCCTCCGCCCGACTGGACGATCGCGTGCCGAATCCGGCCGGCCACCAGCGGGGAGACGCACAGCGCATGCGTGGACCGCGCGCCGCCGGACTGGCCGAAGACCGTCACGTTGTCCGGATCCCCGCCGAACGCCGCGATGTTTTCACCGACCCAGCGCAGCGCCGCGGCCTGGTCCATCACGCCGTAGTTGCCGCTGGCGTGGTGCGGACTCTCCGCGGTCAGTTCGGGATGGGCGAAGTAACCGAACAGCCCGACCCGGTAGTTGATCGACACCAGGATGACGCCCCGGTGGCAGAGCGCGTCCCCGTCGATCTCGATCTCGTGCCCGTACCCGACCTGCAGTCCGCCGCCGTGGATCCACAGCATGACCGGCAGCCGCTCGTCGGCACGGTCGGCCGGCGTCCAGATGTTGAGGTAGAGGCCGTCTTCGCTCAGCGTCGGACGGTAATCGGTCGCGCAGTAGAATTCCTTGCCGTAAAACGTCTCCGGGGAGTGCGGGGTGTCCTGCGCGCAGGCGTTTCCCCAGGTGTCGCAGACGCGGATCCCGGACCAGGGAGCGGGCGGCTGGGGCTCGGCCCAGCGCAGATCGCCCACCGGCGGGGCGGCGTAGGGGATGCCCTTGAACAGGGCGTATCCGGCGGCGGAGGCGGTGCCGGCGACAGCGCCGTAACGGGTCGTGACGTGAGTCAGCATAAGAGGCTCCTTTCGATGGGGCAAAATTTCATATAGGGATATGATACCGCTAAAACCGGACGGTTTTCATGAAAGAATTCGTCAATAAGGACCGATTGCACTCATCTGCCTACAGCTCCTGTCGCCTGTGCAACAGACCCTTGAGGCAGGGTTTGTTATGATGGCCCTGGATACCATCGCGCCCGATTTCAGGGTCGCTTTTTCGATGCACACGGAGGTGTGACATGGATACAAGACATAAAATCATGATCCACTTGTGGTTCGACACCCAGGCCGCCGAAGCCGCGGCGTTTTACCAGACCGTCTTTGACAACACCCGGCTGCTCAGCCGCCGTACCCTGTCCGGCACGCCGTCCGGCGAGGTCGAGCTCCTGACGCTGGAGATCGAAGACATCGCCCTGATGCTGCTGTCCGCCGGCCCGGATTTCCAGATCAATCCGTCGATTTCGTTCATGGTGTCCTGTCGCACCAAAGAGGAAGTGCGGCGTTACTGGGACGCCCTGAGCGACGGCGGCGAGGTGATGATGCCGCTGGACGCCTACCCGTTCAGCGATCTTTACGGCTGGGTGCAAGATAAATTCGGCGTCTCCTGGCAGCTCCTGTATGTCGGCGACGTCCCGATCCAGGCCAAGATCCGTCCGTCCCTGATGTTTGTCGGCGACAATGCCGGCCGTGCGGAAGAGGCGATCGGTTTCTACACGGGCGTTTTCCGCAACGCGGAGGCCCGTTCAGTCTCCCGGTACGGCGAGGGATTCCCGCCGAACAAGCCGGAAATGCTCAACTATGCCGATTTCTCCCTCGAGGGGCAGCGTTTCTCGATCATGGACAGCGCGTACGATCACGCGTTCGGTTTCAATGAAGCGGCGTCGATCCTCGTCAACTGCGACACCCAGGAGGAGATCGACTACTATTGGAACGCCCTGTCCGCGGTTCCCGAGGCGGAGCAGTGCGGATGGATCAAGGACCCATTCGGCGTCTCCTGGCAGATCTCGCCGACGGTCATGAACGACATGCTGTCCGACGTGGACCCGTCAGCTCTGGAGCGCGTCACGCAGGCGTTTCTGCAGATGAAGAAGTTTGACATCGCGGCGCTGGAGAGGGCCTATCGGGGCGAGTGACGGGGTGCGGCAGCGTACAGACGAACAGGGCGATCTAGTCCAGAAGCTCGATCGCCAGATTCCACTTGCCCGCGTCCGCACGGGAGATCACCGCACCGTTTCGGGCTACCAGACCATAGTCGCTTGGATTTTCCGGGTGCCTCCAATAAAGAAAGATAATGTACTCCTCCTCCGGTACTACCTTCAAACCGAGGGGCAGATATACTCGGTTTGGGATTTGTTGATTATCCTTGTTCTTGTAGACACGAACCGATTCCCGGTCTGTATTGTAGATGGCTGAAACGTCGATCAACTCCGTTTCCAGTGTCGTTCGTATCACCATGTCGGACACCGCGATCAGCTCCGATACGTCATTGGTGTCCTTGACCACCGGGAGCAGTCCGGATATGGGAGAGGGAGTATCGATACCTGTCGAACACAGCACAGCCGCGGCAGGGTCTGTCTGAAAACCCTCTTCATTGATAAAGGGGTAGTACAGTTCCAGAAGAGGATCCGGCAGGTAGTCCATACTGATCTGCATCTGGCCGTCCAGAGGGAGCACAGCTTGCGCAAGCCGCCTGATCGCCGGATATACGGCCGAGTCGATCTGGATGGAAAACACCATATAGAGGTTGCCTATGACAAGCGGGCCCAAACGGTCGTTGCCGACGATGAGTCGGTACTGTTCGCCCTTCCACTCCGGAATGGCCTTCTGGATCGACAGAATCTGAAACACGGAATCGAAATCCCCGCTCCATCCCTCGGCTTCATCGCCGAGATACTCCCCGATGAAGATGTGATCGCTGATGGCCACCAGCTCGTCAAAATCGATTCGGTCAAATTTTGCCTCACTATCTGATGCATTTTCCCGGGAAGTCAACGTGGTCTGAACGACGGGCTCCGTCGAGCTCAAGGGTTCGTTCGTGCGGGTTGTACAACCGGAAAGAGACAAACACCCTGCGACCAGGATCGCAGCAGCTGTAAACCGATTCATCTTGCTTCCCCCCCCTAGGTCTGCGTCATCGGGCCTACCACCGATCACTCCCTAACATTTTTGCAGGCGTAAAGTCAGTTCGCTCTTTGGTAAACGGACCTCTAGTCCATTATGCTTCAGTAACTCCACAAGGCAATATTTATATTCATCTGCCTGTATAAATTCCCCGGAAAGCAATTTATCCAGAATTCCAAGCGTTCCTATTACTTCAACTCTCTCGCTTGCTGCTACTTTTCGCAAGTCTCCGTCTCCGGTCAACAAAGTGATATTCCGGATTTTTGCGATTGCCAATGCGATTCGATCATATGTGGATAGTCGTAAATAACGTAAACCGAACGCCTCGGCGAGCGTAAATTCTTCTAGCGAGATTTCAACACTTATCAGCCCGCACTCCAATAATTGATTCCGAAGTCCCTTTGGAGACAACAGTTCGTCTTCCATTGCATCACGGTTCATGATGTATGTATACGGCAGGTAAAATGGAAGTGCCGTTCGAGAAATGACGGTAAAATCAATCCATACGCTGGTATCGCTGCTGATATACTCCATCGATCACTCCTCAGGAAAGCAGCAGCATTTTACAACATCGTCATAAGGCATTTTCATCAACTCAGCGCCGCGTTGAATACTGATTTCTCTTTCGTTTATCGCTCG
>CAZNGQ010000214.1:0-4477 GCA_964572095.1 uncultured Oscillospiraceae bacterium | reverse complement strand
GCTGGGGGCTCGGGGAGTTCCGGCACCGGTACCAGGGCTGCCTGCTGGCGGACGCCTCGACCGGCCGGTATGCCGGCTACCGGTACCACGTTCCCGACCCGATCGTGTTCCACGACGGCTGCCGCGTGGCGATCCAGACGATTGGCGGCGCCTTTAAAAAAGACCTGGCCGGGCCTGTCGCCAGCGAGGCCCCGATGCGCCTGGTGACCGTCGACCGGGGCGGGGACCTGCTGCGCAATCTGGACCAGCCTGTCCCCTGGTTGTTCGACGACCCGAGGATCGGCCCGGACGACTGGTGCAACTTCCATCGGCAGGACGACTGGTGCGCGACCGCGCTGTTCTACTCGGAATACCCGGAGAACCCGTTTCCCCCGCTGCCGGACGTGCGTACGCGGATGGCGTGACACAGGGAAAAGGGCCGCCCCGATGCGGTTTTCTCCGCAGCCGGAACAGCCCCGTGTCCGTTCGGGAAGAGTTGCGCCCGGTCAGGGCGCGAGCGGCAGACCGGGAACGACCGGCGCGACAAACATCCGGGCCATCAGCTCGGTGTCGATCATCAGCAGTCCGCTGAGGTTGTCGCCCGCAAGCATGAGCCGCTGGATGATGTCGGTGGCGTTGCCCTCCTCCTCCACCTGCTCGGTGACGTACCACTCGAGGAAGATGGATGCCGCGTGGTCGCGAACCTCCTGGCTGACGTCGGCGAGGTTGGAGATGGACGCGGTGACCAGCTTCTCATGCTCCAGCACATGGCGGAAGACTTCGAGCAGGCTGTTCCACGAACCCTCGGGTTTCGCTACGGGCGCAAGCTCGACGGCATCGCCGCGGACCTGCAGGTAGCGGTAGAGATTCTGTCCGTGGATCATTTCTTCCAGATATTGTACATACAGCCAGTGCGCGGCTCCCTTGAGCCCCTTCTGCATCGCCCAGTCCGACATGGCCAGGTACAGGAAAGCGGAATAGATCTCTTTGTTGATCTGCTCGTTCATGACTTTGACCAGTTTCTCGTTCATACCGGTTGCCTCCTGTCATTGATTGTGTTTGACACCATTTTCCCACTGTGATCGGCTGTGTTAAGTACCGGAAGTTACCTGTATCGGGATCTTCGAGGGAGATGCGCCGCCGGTCAAGGGCGCCCCGCTTCAATACCGGCTCCAATTGCATGTTATGTTATACTCGGTATCGGCGCAAGCCCTGCGGCACAAGCCGTTTCACGACTTTCAGGAGGTGTTCCATGTCCCTTCCGACCGAGTGGGATCTGACCGTACTCTATGATTCTTTTGACGATCCGCGTTTTGAACGGGATTTCTCCAGCGCCGAGTCGCTGGCCGAGAGCCTGCTGGCACAGCTGGGTGCTTTCCAGCCGAATGCCGGCGGCGGGGATGCGGAAAGCCTCGAAACGGTGATCCGGACCTTCCAGGAGCTGCTGGACCCGGTCTACCGCACCTTGGTCTACATCGAACTCGTGCTCGCGACCGACGCGACCCATCCCCGCGCCCTGGCCTGCCAGGACCGGGGCATGGCGATGCGCAACCTCCTCTCCATGTGCCATTCCGCCCTGTGCCGGCTGGTCGGCGGCCTGCCGGACCTCGATGCCTGCATCGCGGCCAGACCCCTGCTGGAGGAACACGCGTTCCTGCTGCGCGAAGCCGCGCGCGAAGCCGCGCACGTCCTGCCCCCCGAACTGGAGCCGACCGTGCTCAGGATGCAGATGAACGGCGGGCACGCGTTCGGCAACTTGCGGAACCTCCTCGACGGGACCCACCTGGTCGAACTGACGCACGGCGGAAAAACGGAGTCCCTGCCGCTGTCCGTCATCCGCGGCATGGCGTACAACCCCGATCCGGTGCTGCGCACGGCGGCCTATGAGGCCGAGCTGGCCTCCTATAAAAAGATCGAGATCCCGATGGCGGCCTGTCTCAACGCCATCAAGGGAGAGGCGCGGACGATCAGCGAACTCCGCGGCTATCCGTCCATCCTCGAGGAGACGCTGGCCGGGCAGCGTATGGAGCGTTCCACGCTGGACGCCCTGCTGACGGCCATGGAGGCGTCGCTGCCCGACTTCCGCCGGTACCTGCGCGCCAAGGGCCGCGTGCTCGGCCATCCGGACGGCCTTCCGTTCTACGAAATGTTCGCGCCGCTGGGGGCGTCGGTCCGCCGGTTCACGTACGAGGAGTCCCACGCATACCTTGTCGGGATCCTCGGCCGATTTTCCAGAAAAATGGGTGATTTCGTCGACCGGGCCTACCGCGAACGCTGGATTGATGTATACCCGCGTCCCGGCAAGGGCGGCGGCGCGTTCTGCTCGGCCATCCCGCCGCTCGGGATCAGCCGGGTGCTGACGAACTACGACGACTCGTTCTCCAGCGTCTCCACGATCGCGCATGAATTGGGGCACGCCTACCACGGCGAATGCCTCCGGGACGCGTCCATCCTCAACGCGGACTACCCGATGCCGCTGGCGGAGACCGCCTCGATTTTCAACGAGACCCTGGTCGCCCGCTCCGCGCTGGAGGGCGCAACCGGGGACGAGGCGTTCGCGCTGCTGGACAACGAGTTGCTCGAGGCGGCACAGCTCGTCGTGGACATCCTGTCCCGGTACCGGTTCGAAAGCGCCGTCATCGAAGCGCGCAAGGACCGCGGCCTAAACGCGGACGAACTCCGGGAGATGATGCTGGACGCGCAGCGTTCGGCTTATGGCGACGCCCTGGACCCGGCGGCGATGCACCCGTACATGTGGGCGTGCAAGAGCCACTACTACTCGGTGGACATGAGCTTCTACAACTGGCCCTATGCGTTCGGCCTGCTGTTCGGCCGGGGGGTGTACGCACGGTATCTCGCCGAAGGCGAAGCGTTTGTGCCGCTGTATGACCGGCTGCTTCAGCGGACCGGCTGCGATACCGTCGCCAACGTCGCCGCAAGCATCGGAATCGACGTCAACGACCCGTCGTTCTGGCGTTCCGCGCTGGACACGTTCCGCGAGCCGATCGACCGGTTCGAGGGCATGGCGGACGAGCGCGCGCCGAAGGGCTAGCCGGCGTCCGGTTCCGCGCCGGACCGCCCGTTCCCGCCGTAGCAGCTTTGCGCGCCGTCCAGCATCTCCCGCATTTTCGCCACGACGGACGCCGGCCCCACGACGCGGGCCCTGGCGCCGAACTGCACGATCCACGACAGGAAGGGCGGGCTGGTCGCGACGCTCGCATGCACATGGAACCGGCCGTCCCGTCGGTCCGAAACGGGTACGTCCTTGCCGAACCGGTCGATGACCACGCCGATCAGCGAATCGTCGAATTCCATCTCGACCCGCTCCTCTTCGCCGGTGAACATCGTGAAGTGCGTGCGGGCGTACCGGGACATGTCGAAGTCCGGGGGAGTCGGGACCGGATCGCGCTCGGCGTCTTCCAGCACCTCGACCTGGGCCATGCGGTCGACCCGGTAGTGGTAGTGCTTCTGACCGGCCGCATCGAACGCGATGAGGTAGTAGTTTTCGTTGTCCCAGGTGAGCGCGCAGGGGTTCACGACGTATCGGTCGCCGTTGCGGCGGAACCGCTCGTGCTTGTCCAGCGTGTACTCATAGTATTTGAACGACGCCTTGCGGTTGCCCGCGATGGCGGCGTGCAGCTGGTCCACGCTGTAGTAGATGGACTCGTTGAACGTCTTGACCCGGTTGGCCAGGTAGACCTGCCGCTGCAACTGGCCTGCCAGCCCGCGGGAGGTCAGGCTCTCGATCTTGCGGATGAGGTCCGCGCTCTTTTTCTGCGTGATGAAACGGGAGCACTGCACGGCGTCGACCAGCAGCTTGAGTTCGGGCAGCTCGAACGAGCGGCTGCCGACATAATAGCCGAATGTGCGGGACTTGCGCCGGCAGATGTCCATCCCGAAGTCCTGGAGCGCGTCAAGGTCGTCGTACAGCGACTTGCGCTCAGCCTCGATGCCGCAGCCGTCCAGCGCCGTGATCATGTCGCCGATCGTCATCGGGTGGTCCTCGTCGGTCTGTTCGTTCAGGATCCGGGCGAGATACAGCAGCTTGAGTTTCTGGCGGGGCGACTTGGCCATGTGGTTCCTCCTTGTCCTTGCGACATCAGAGCGGAAGGATCTCCTCGGCCGCGAGCGTAAGTTTCTCCATGCCGTTTTCGGTAACCAGCCAGGTGTTCTCGATGCCCGTCGCGCCGATGCCGGGCAGGACGAACTTGGGTTCCAGCGCGATCACGTTGCCCGCCTGCAGCAGGGCGCGCGATCCGGCGGCCAGAACCGGCGGCTCGTTGATCTCGATGCCGACGCCGTGGCCGATGAAGCGCGCCTGGCGGCGCAGCCCCATGAACCGGTCGCCCAGGCCCGCGTCCGCCGCGATGGCGACCGCCTGCTCATAGAGTTCGCCGCAGGAGACGCCGGGTTTCCCCAGCGCGGCGACCCGCTCCTGGATCTCCAGTGCGCAGCCGTGGGAACGATAGGCCTCGTTCGGGATTTCACCCAGCCGGAA
>CAZNGQ010000213.1:0-4494 GCA_964572095.1 uncultured Oscillospiraceae bacterium | reverse complement strand
AGACGACGAATCCGCTCCCGCCGAGCATCGCGGACAGTCCAAGGACGGACCGGACCCGGTTGTAGAAAAAGTTCAGGTACCAGAAGTAGATCGAGGAGCAGCCCGAAACCACGGAGTCCGAGGGGTTCTTGCTGTCCCGGTATCCCTGGACGACCTGGGCTCCTGCGGCCAGGTGCCGGTTCATTTCCGCCAGAAAGCCGGGATGCGCGAGGTTGTCCGCGTCAAAAACGCAATAGGCGTCGTATCGGTAGTCCGGATCGGCCAGCAGGCGTTCCAGGCAACAGCTCAAGGCATCCCCTTTCGAGCGGACCGGCGACGTACAGTCCATCACCCGGGCACCGCCTCGCAGCGCCACGCCCCGGGTGTCGTCCGTGCAGTTGTTCGGGAGGACCAGGATGTCGAACCGGTCCGCGGGGTAGTCCTGCTGGTTCAGGCTTTCGATCAGCCTGCCGATCACCTGCTCTTCATTTCGCGCCGCAACGAGGATCGCAAAGCGACGGATGCGGTCCACGCCGACGGGCAGGACCGGTTCCCTTTTTTTCAACGACCAGAGAATGACAAAGAGGTGGTAACCGGTGAACATCGTACAGATGAAACTGATTGTAAAGGTCAATACCGCCAGCAGGACAGGGGCAGGCATCCAGGTCGTTCCTCCGATGTGCAGATGATTGGGACAACGCGTCAGTGCCCACTTTGTCGGGTTTCAAAAAGACGCCGCTCCATCATATCACTTTTATCGGATTGGTCTACCGCATGAAATGGATTGAAGAAGCGTACTCATGACATCAAGGCACCCGGGTATCGTTCGACCCCGCTCCTGCTCCCGGATATCACACCTTCTTCACGTCCTGGGACTACGATGAAGCTGGAAACGTCGTCATCCTTTACAGGAGGGTGCTCCCTCCAGGAGGAGGCCTATGGTAAAAAAGAACGTTCCCGCATTCGTTCTCTCCATTCTCGGTTCGGTGCTTGTCTTGTTCCCCATCGTGTTCGCCCTCGTAGTCGGGGCGGTCCACTCCTTGCAGGTCGGCCGGTTGCAGATCGATTTCCTGATCCCGTTCGAGATCTTTCCGGTACCCCTGGCCGGCATGATCCTGGTCCTGATCGCCGCGTTGCTGGCGCGTTCGCATGTGAAGCCCGTGCTTTGGTGCCTTGGCGTCCTGATCGCCTGCATCGCGGGAGGCGCGGCATTTGCCAGGCTGTCCGGACTTGCCACGGGCGAGCATGAGGACGCCTGGGCCAAGGCGGTGCTCTTCGGGATCATCGGGATCGCCCTGCTGGCTATGGTCGCGTTCGCCGTCATCGGCATCCTGCTGGCGGTCCGGCTGATGAAAAAACCGGCCGCCTGATTGCCTTTCGCCACCCGCTTGTAGTTTAATGGGGCTGTCTTTTTCGGCGATCCGCCGTTTGGGAGACAGCCCCGCACCTACTATTGGCTCAAAGGTTGGATCAAATGATTGAAATTAACATTGTTGACTTTCTGCTGGCCTTGCTTCCGATCCTTCTTCTCATTGTCTGCCTGGCTTTCTTGAAAACCCCCGCCTGGGCGGCGGGACTTGCCGCCCTCGCCCTTACCGCGGTGATCGCGGCATTCCGGTTCGCCATGCCGGCCGCCGGGATCGCGCAGGCTTCGCTGGAGGGATTCCTGCTGGCATTGTTCCCCATCCTGTGGGTCATCGTGTCCGCGCTGTTTGTCTACAATACGACACTCGCCACCGGGAGCATGGACAAGATCAAGTCCATGCTGTCCAGCCTTTCCGGAGACCGGAGGGTCCAGGGCCTGATCCTTGCCTTCGCGTTCGGCGGCTTCCTCGAGGCGGTCGCCGGATTCGGAACGTCCGTGGCGATTCCCGCTGGGATCCTGATGGCGATGGGATTCGATCCGTTCAAGGCCGCCGTGGTGTGTCTCGTCGCGAACACCGTTCCGGTCGCCTTCGGTGTGCTGGGTGTGCCGATCACCACACTGGCCCAGGTCACCGGGCTGCCGGTCGGCCGGCTGGCGCTCTATACCGCAGTCCAATTGATCCCGCTAGCCGTCATTCTGCCGCTCGTGTTGGTGTACATCGTCACCGGCAGTCTCCGGAAAGTCCGTGGCGTCGTCGGGCTTTCCTTGTCGGCGGGGATCGCCTTCTCCGTATTCCAGACCCTGACCGCTTACTTTGTAGGACCCGAACTCGCGGCCGTGGTCGGTTCGATCGCGTCGTTGGCGATGATTGTTCTATACCTGAGGGTTTATCCAATCAAAAAAATCTACACCTTCGACGGAGAGACGACGGACAACATACCGAAAGCGGCCCGCATTCCGTTTCGCGACGCGATTCGGGCCTGGTCGCCCTATCTCATTGTGCTGGTCCTCGTGTTCGCCGTCCGGTTTCTTCCGTTCCTGGGGTTTCTGAACCGCTTTCCGTTCACGGTCAGCCACCAGTTCTATCTTGGTGCCGGCGGCAAGCCGATGACGTTCGCGCTGGCGACGAGCGCCGGCACCAACCTGTTCCTCGCCGCCATCGTCGGGGGGTTGATCCAGGGGGCGACCGCCCGGCAGCTTGTCGGGATTTTCCGCAAGACCGTCAGCCAGTGCAAAAAGACGATCGTCACCGTCCTGTCCATCGTCGCGGTGGCCAAGCTCATGGGATATTCCGGTATGGTCGATGAAATCGCGGTCACGCTGGCCACGGTCAGCGGCGGTTTCTACCCGCTGATCGCTCCGTTGATCGGTACAGTCGGTACGTTCATCACCGGCAGCGACACCTCGGCCAATGTGCTGTTCGGCAACCTGCAGAAACAGACGGCGCTGCGGCTCGGCATGGATCCGGTGTGGCTCGCCTCCGCCAATGCCGCAGGCGCGACGCTGGGCAAGATGATCTCGCCGCAAAGCATCTCCATCGCGTCATCGGCGACGGGATTGGGCAACCAGGAAGGCCGTCTGCTGATCGCCACATTCCGGTACTGCCTGGTGTTTGCGGTCATCATGGGCGTTCTGGTCTTCGCCTTCGGCGGGTGGATCACCGGCTGAGAAAGCATCCTGCTCCGAAAGGCCTGTCATCCGTGCTACGTTCCGAGATACCATTGGCCGGCGTCCGTATTGAAACGGAATTCCTTGCCCGGCTGTTCCGGCTCCGGCGCCGCGTCCAGATACTGGCTGGACACGAGGGCCCCCATGCGCGCGGCATCGGTGGACAGGCCGGGGAAGGCGGTCTCCGGCGTCGCGCCTTGCTTGATGGCATAGACCGCCGTCGCGTTGTTGAGAATTTTCACATTGGCGAGGTCCACCGTCTCCCGGGCCGTCTGCGCCCACCGGACGTACATCGGCAGTGCAATGGCGGCCAACACGGCCAGGATGGCGACGATGACGACCAGTTCAATCAAGGTGAACCCTTTTTTTCGTTTTGGAGATAACGTGCGTTTCTGCATAATACCCTCGCGACAAGAACCTGTCCGCATAAAAAAGCCAGACTGCCCGCAATCTGGCTTGATTGTAAATCCGTCTGCTTCGACTTGGATGAAGGATTCGTTTCACATGTGTTTCAAATTAAATTCACAAAAGGCCGGCGAACGGTCCGTCCTCCTCAGCCACGATCGCTCTCCCCTGCCTGCCGGAGGATGTCTTTTTTAAACATGCCCTTCATCATCCGGTCCATGACGGCGCCTGCCAATCCATGCAGCGGGCTCAGGCGGACCTTGTAGTAGTATCCCGACTCGAACCAGCCGTTGCCTTGATACCAGGCCTTGTCCGCGGGCAGCGAGTCCGGGCTGTGCTTCATCGAAGACCGTGTGGCGCGGAGTAGGATCGTCCGGAACAGGGACGGATGCTTCGGACGTGTTCGACGCAGCTCTTTCTCGAACCGGCGGACGGCTTGGACCAGTTTTTCGCCGTTCCGGTCGCGCACCGTCGCGTTCATTTTACCGTTCGGATAGAGCGCGCCGGAGATCACGGCACCTTTGACGGTGTTGCACCCCCAGAAGGTCATCAGCTCGTCGATGTATCTCACGATCTTGCCGCCGCCGTACACCCCCTGCACCACGACAGTCAGCGAGGCCTTGTGGAACAGTCTCGGCCGGTGGAACACAAACGCCAGACGGTCGTACAGGAGCTTGAGGGTCCAGGGAACCTGGAGCGAATAGTTCGGGGTCACGGTGACGATGCCGTCCGCGCTGCACATGCGGTCCAGGATGCCGATCGTGGCGTCCGCGTGGCTCCTGCACTTTTCCTCGCCGCGGTCCAGACAAAGCGCACACCCGACGCACGGCTCGATCCGCTCGTCACGCAGGTTGATGCGGTCGACGTTGTATTCACCCGACCGGGAGAGTTCCGCAGCGATCGTATCCGCCGCGCGGGAGGTCCAGGCTGACTTCAGTCCCGCGTCCAGGATCAGGATATTTTTCATAGGCACCCGCTCCTCCCTCTCACTCCCACCAGATCGCGATCCAGGTAAGTGGCCGTCCGTCCCGGTTTTCCATCGTATGGGATGCGTTCCGGGGTATTTCGATTACGTC
>CAZNGQ010000212.1:0-4603 GCA_964572095.1 uncultured Oscillospiraceae bacterium | reverse complement strand
ATTCAAACCGGAGGTTCCGATATGAACTTTTTTCGCCAGGAAAACCAGCGGTTGATATGGGAGAGGGAAGGCGAGCTCGCCTGGATTGAGCCCTACGGCCTGGATGCCATCCGGTTCCGCGCGTCCAAATCCCTGCACATCAGCGAAGAGGAGTGGGGCGGCCTGCTTTTGCCGCCCGCCGCGCCGGCCGCGATCGACATCACGGAAAACCGCGCAGTCCTGACGTGCGGCCGTACGTCATGCGAAATTCTGGCCGATGGGAGCATTGTCTACCGGGACACGCTGCGCGGCACCGTCCTGGAGGAGTTTTACCGCGACCGGCGGGTCAGCATCGCGCCCATACGCCCGGCCCGCTGCTATCGCGCCCTTGCAAGCGATACGTTCGAGACCGACGTCTACTTCAAGTCCGTGGATGGCGAGCGGTTCTACGGCATGGGCCAATACCTCAACGACTGCCTTGACCTCAAGGGCTGCTCGCTGGAACTCGCGCAGAAAAACACCCAGTGCACCATCCCGTTCCTGCTGTCCTCCCGCGGATACGGCTTTGTCTGGAACAATCCGTCGGTCGGCCGGGTGGAACTGGCGAAAAACCATACACTGTGGCACTCCGACGGCACCCGCCAGATCGACTATGTCGTGTTCTTCGGCGACACCCCCGCGGGACTGGTCGAAACATTCACCGGACTGTCCGGGCGCGCTCCGACCTTTCCCTCGTGGGCAGCGGGCTTGTGGCAGTCCAAACTCCGATACAAGACCCAGGACGAGCTCCTGGAGGTCGCCCGCGAGCACTACCGCCGCGGCCTGCCGGTGTCCGTCATCGTGGTCGATTACTTCCACTGGCCGCTCCAGGGTGACTGGCGGTTCGAGCTCAGCCAGTTTCCGGATCCCAAGGGGATGTGCGAAGAGCTCGCGCGGATGGGCATGCGGCTCATGGTTTCCATCTGGCCGACCGTCGATCCCGAGAGCGAGAACTTCGACGCCATGCGGGACCAGGGATACCTCATACGCACCGAGCGCGGCGTCCAGTCCACCTTCCTCTATATCGGACCCCAGACCTACTATGACGCCACACATCCGGGCGCGCGCGGGTTTATCTGGGACAAGGTGAAGCAGAACTACTTCGACCTTGGCGCCAAGGTGTACTGGCTGGACGAAGCCGAGCCTGAGATGCGCCCGTACTCCTACGAGAACGTCCGGTACTATCTCGGCAACGGCCGCGAAGTGACCAACATCTATCCCTTGATGCATGCCAAGGCCTTCCACGACGGCATGGCCGCCGAAGGGGAAAAAGACATCGTCAACCTGATCCGGTGCTGTTGGCTCGGCAGTCAGCGGTACGGGGTGGTGCTGTGGTCGGGAGACTGCCCTTCGACGTTCGAGAATCTCCGTCACCAGGTCAAGGCTGCCCTCAACGTCGGGCTGTCCGGGATCCCGTGGTGGACATCGGACATCGGCGGCTTCTTCGACGGCGATCCCGGGGATCCGGTTTTCCGGGAGTTGCTGATCCGCTGGTACCAGTTCGGCGTCTTCTGCCCCGTTTTCCGGATGCACGGATACCGGAAACCCTATACCGCCAAAGTCGGCGGACTGGGAACCGGCAGCCCCAACGAGATCTGGAGTTATGGCGAAGACAACTACGGGATCATGAGAAAGTGGCTGTTTGTCCGCGAACAGCTTCGGCCGTATATCATGAAGCAGATGGAGACGGCCAGCGAGAAGGGAACGCCGGTCATCCGTCCAATGTTCCACGACTTCCCGGACGATGCCGCGTCCTGGGCCGTTGAAGACCAGTACCTGTTCGGACCGGACATCCTGGTGGCGCCGGTTCTCGAAACGGGCGTGCGGGAGCGGGCGGTCTACCTGCCCGCCGGGGTCGACTGGATCGACGCGTATTCGGGCGAGCGGGTCGGCGGCGGACAGACCGTGACCGCCCCGGCC
Source organism: uncultured Oscillospiraceae bacterium (assembly GCA_964572095.1). Lineage (GTDB taxonomy): Bacteria > Bacillota > Clostridia > Saccharofermentanales > UBA5734 > JAAYKS01. Next base: position 2,665 of record CAZNGQ010000212.1, on the reverse strand, counting down.
GCGCTGGACCGCATTCCGCTGTACTACAAAGCCGGCTCGGAACTGGGCCTGATCGAGTGATTGGTTTTTTCGCAAACGGGCTCTTCCTGTTCTCCTCCTTTCATATGCGCCGTCTTTTGGTGGGAGACGGTGCCAAGGCTCCAAGGTTGTCCGGCAGTGATCATGCTGCCGGACAACCTTGAACCTGTAGCCGCAAACGATCCAACTTGCCCGGAAACCGGATCCAGGAGGTCACGACATGGCGAAAACAAACGAAACCAGCGAAATCATGCATGGCTTGTCCAACCAGAAACTTTCCCAGAACGAGGGCGGAAATGCCGGGATGCCCGTCTACTTCAATGTGGCGCGGTTTCCCCGGCTGATTGAAATGACGAGCGCGACCCTGCTTGTGCCCGGAAGGATCCTAAACTGGCGGACCGACGGGAATGCCGTCGAGTTCAAAGTGGAGGGAGTATTTTATCGGCAGGAATTCATGTATCGGTATTTCGATTTCCGGCCGGTCTACGTGAAACTGCCCGATACTCGGACCTTGACGATCCGGCTGACTTTCGTGGGGAACGACACCCTGCGCATCCAGGCCGCCGAGGGCTTTTCCGTACCGGAAAACGCGACGGAGATGCTGTCCGGATTCACGCCCGGAGCGGTTTCCGGCCGCCTTGAGATCGAAGAGGTCCCGGGTGCCGGCGATGGCAGCGGCCGGTTGCTCCTGCGATGCGGGAACCTGGAAGTGTCGCTGGAGCGCGAGAACTGGGGCATGACGGTGGCGGACCGCGGCGGCAAGGTGTTCTACACCCAGCGCGGACGGGACGAGCGCACACTGATGCCCTATGAGATCTGTCCGTTCGGCTTCCTCTTCGACGGTGAAACAGGAGAGAAGCTGTCGTGCGAAGCCGCCACGTTCACGGACGACGAGCACTTTTACGGACTCGGCGAGAAGTTCATGGATCTCGACCGAAAGGGCCGCCTGATCGACTTGTGGAACACGAACGGGCTTGGCACGAACACCGAGCGGGCATACAAGAACATCCCGTTCTTCATCAGCTCGCATGGCTACGGCGTCTACATCAACACATCGGCGAAACTGCGGATGGACATGGGGCATACACTGTACAAGGCATGGTCCATGATGTCCGGCTCGCCAGACATTGACTACTTCCTGATCCGGGGCGACGGCATCAAGGACATCCTTCCCAAGTACACCGCGCTGACCGGCATATCCCACATGCCGCCGAGATGGTCGTTCGGCTTGTGGATGAGCAAGATCAGCTACGGCACGCGCCAGGAGGTCGAGACCGTCGCCCGCCGCCTGCGTGAAGAGAGGATCCCCTGCGACGTCATCCATATCGATACGGACTGGTTCGAGGAAAACTGGATCTGTGACTGGAAATTTGCGGAGAGCAAGTTTCCCCGGGTCGACGAGATGATCCGCGACCTGGCGAAAGACGGATTCAAGATCTCCCTGTGGCAGCTGCCCTATATCGAGCGGGGCAAGATCTCAACCGAAGTATACGACGAGGGCGTCGCCAACGGCTATTTTGCCGCCGCGCCGGACGGCGGATTGCCGCACCCGCACGGGCTGATCGACTTCTCGAATCCCGACGCGGTGGAGTGGTACAAACAAAAACTGATCCGTCCGCTGCTGGAGCTCGGCATCAAGGCGATCAAGGTGGACTTTGGCGAGTCCGCACCGCCCGCGTACCGCTATGCCGGTGCCGAAGGCCGCGACATGCACAACCTGTATGCGCTGCTTTACAACAAGGCGGCTTATGAGATATCCGAAGACGTGTACGGCAAGGGCGAGGCAGTCATCTGGGCGCGCAGCGCCTGGGCCGGGTCGCAGCGTTATCCTGTGCATTGGGGCGGGGACGCCGGCACCGACCTGGCGGCCATGACCTCCTCCATCAAGGGATGCCTGTCTCTGGGCTTGTCCGGGTTCCCGTTCTGGTCGAGCGACATCGGCGGATTCTGGTTCGCGTCCAACCCGCACCTGTTTGCACGCTGGTCGGCCTTCGGCATGTTCTGCTCGCACGCCCGCACGCATGGATTCTACACGCGTGAGCCATGGGATTTCGGCGAGGAGGCGATGGCGGTCTTCAAGAAATTCGTCGAGCTTCGCTATCGCCTGATGCCCTACATCTATGGAGAGGCGGTCAAGGCCGTGGCGGGCAGCATGCCGATGCAGCGCGCGCTGGTCATCGATTACCCCCATGATCCGGTGACCGCGCGACTGGATACGGAATACCTGTTTGGCGAACAGATCCTCGTCGCCCCCGTCATCAACGAGGACGATACCGTATCGGTTTACCTGCCGCAAGGGATCTGGACCGACTTCTGGACCGGCGATGTCCTGGCCGGCTGCCAGTGGCTCCGGATGACGGTTCCGCTGGACAGCCTCCCGCTCTATGTCCAGGAAAACGCGATCCTGCCCATGGGTCCCGTCATGCAGTACGTGGATGAAAAGCCGACGGATGAACTGACCCTGCGGTTATACCCGGCGGCCGACGGCTCGCGTTCGTTCACGCTCCATGAGCAGGGGGGCCCGCTGACCGTTTCCATGTCGGTACGGACCGCGAAAACTCCGGACGGCAGCCTGTGTGTGGAAGCCGAAGCCAGGTGCTGCAGCTGGCGACAATCCGCCCGAGCGCCTGATTCCCTTTGTCGATGC
>CAZNGQ010000211.1:0-4604 GCA_964572095.1 uncultured Oscillospiraceae bacterium | reverse complement strand
CCGGGTCTTCGCCGCCCTCGCCGGTGTTGCTCTTGCCGCCGATGCGGTTCATCGCGATCGCCAGGGCCTCGTGGGCCTCCTTGCTGATGGAGCCGTAGGACATGGCGCCCGTCTTGAACCGGCGGAGGATGGCCTCGACCGGTTCGACCTCGTCGATCGGAACCGGTGTGCGCGCGGCGAACTTGAGCAGGCCCCGCAGGGTCTTGAGCTTCTCGGTCTGGTTGTCCATGTCCGCCGTGAACTGCTTGAACTGCCTGTAGTCGTTCGCGCGGCAGGCGGACTGCAGCGTGATGACCGACCGGGGGTTGTACAGGTGCTCCTCGCCGCCGGGACGCCACTGGTAGTTCGATCCCGTGTCCAGCGTGTAGTCGTGGCCGGGATGGAAGTTAAAGGCGCGCCAGTGGCGCAGCTCGACTTCCGCGACGATCTCCGTGAGCCCGATGCCGCCGATGGGCGAGGGTGTCCAGGTGAAATACCGCTCGATGACGTCCGCATCGATGCCGACGCATTCGAAGATCTGCGCGCCCTGGTAGCTCTGCATCGTCGAGATGCCCATTTTGGAGATGACCTTGGAAATGCCCTTGGTCGTCGCCTTGATGAAGGACTCGCAGGCCTTGCGGTGGGTGAACCCGGCCAGCATGCCCTCGCGGATCATGTCGTCGAGCGTCTCGAACACAAGGTACGGGTTGACGGCGCTCACGCCGTATCCGATGAGCAGCGCGAAGTGGTGGACCTCCCGCGGCTCGCCGGTCTCCAGCAGCAGGCTGCATTTCATGCGGTTGCCGGCACGGATCAGGTGGTGGTGCAGGCAGGACACCGCCAGCAGCGCGGGGATGGGCGCGTTGTCCGAGTCCATGCCCATGTCCGAGAGGATCAGCAGGTTGGAGCCGTCCCCGATCGCCCGGTCCGCGTCGGCGCACAGCCGGTCCAGCGCGGCCTCGATCCCGGCCTTGCCCTTCCGGGCGGTGAACAGCATGGAGAGGGTGGCCGACCGGAAGCCGGGTTCCCGGATGGCGCGCAGCTTCGCCAGCTCTTCGTTGGACAGGATGGGGGTCTTGAGATGGATCTGGTGGCAGTTTTCCGGCACCGTCTCCAGCAGGTTGCCCTCCGGCCCGATCGTGGTGCCGGTCGCGGTGACGATCTCTTCGCGCAGCGCGTCGATCGGCGGGTTGGTGACCTGGGCGAAGAGTTGCTTGAAATAGCTGTATAGCAGTTGGGGCTGATCGGACAGCACCGCGAGCGGGGTGTCGGTCCCCATGGACCCGACCGGGTCGACCCCGTTGACCACGGTTGGTTCCAGTGTCTTGGTCAGTTCCTCGAACGTATAGCCGAACGCCTGCTGGCGGATCAGCAGCGTCGCGTGGTCCGTTTCCGGCAGTTCCGGGGCGTCGGGCAGGTCGGCCAGGTGCAGCAGGTTCTCGTCCAGCCACTGGCGGTAGGGCTGCTCGGCCGCCATCGTGGCCTTGAGCTCCTCGTCGCTGACGATGCGGCCGTCCTCGGTGTCGACCAGCAGCATGCGGCCGGGGCGGAGCCGCTCCTTGACCGCGATGTCCTCCGCCGGCAGGTCGAGGACGCCGACCTCGGACGACAGGATGATCGTGTCGCCCTTGGTGACGTAGTACCGGGCCGGGCGGAGCCCGTTGCGGTCCAGCACCGCGCCGATGTAGCGCCCGTCCGAGAACACGATCGCGGCCGGGCCGTCCCAGGGCTCCATCGAGCAGCTGTGGTATTCGTAGAACGCCTTTTTCGCGTCACTTATGTTTTCATTGTTGGCCCAGGGCTCGGGGATCATCATCATCGCGGCGTGCGGCAGGGAGCGCCCGGTCAGGGACAGGAACTCGAGCGTGTTGTCGAACATCGCGGAGTCGCTGCCGTTGGGGTCGATGACCGGCAGCACCCGGTCGAGGTCCGCGCCGAACAGGTCGGTTTTGCAGATGGCCTGGCGGGCGTGCATCCAGTTCACATTGCCGCGCAGCGTGTTGATCTCCCCGTTGTGGATGAGGTAGCGGCTCGGCTGGGCGCGCTCCCAGTTGGGAAAGGTGTTGGTGCTGAAACGCGAATGCACCAGCGCGAGCGAGGTCGCGAGCGCCGGGTCCTTGAGTTCGATGTAGTAGTTGTCCAGCTGCTTGGGGGTCAGCATGCCCTTGTAGATGATCGTCCGGGAGGACAGGCTGGCGAAATAGAAGGACTCGCCGCCCGGCATGCCGGCGTGGCGGATCTCGTTTTCGGCCCGTTTGCGGAGCAGGTACAGCCTGCGCTCGACCGCCTGGCGGTCGCCGGTCCGGAACCGGGTTATGGCGCTCTCGTCGGGCTGGATGAAAACCTGGCGGATATACGGTTCGGTGGCCCGGGCCCCCTGGCCGATCGTCGTGTTGTCCGTGGGCACGGTCCGCCAGCCGAGCAGCGTAAGCCCTTCCTCGGCGACGATGCGCTCCAGTACCGACTCGCACTTCGCCCGGTCCTGCGCGTCCTGCGGCAGGAAGAGCATGCCGATGCCGTACTCGCCGGCCGCGGGCAGTCCGAACCCGAGCGCGGCGCATTCGTGCGTCATGAAATGATAGGGGATCTGCATCAGGATGCCGGCGCCGTCGCCGGTGTTCGTCTCGGAGCCCTGCCCGCCGCGGTGGTCCAGGTTGATCAGGACGGTCAAGGCCTGGCGGACGATCTCGTTCGACTTCTGTCCCTTTATATTGGCGATAAACCCGATACCGCAAGCGTCGTGTTCCCATCGCGGGTCGTACAGGCCCTGGCGCGGGGGTAATCCGTTCACACATTTATCCAGCAAGGTACCACTCTCCTTTTTTCGGATGCAAAACAGAAAACGCGTCTCCTGCAGAACACATCCCCGGGTGAAAGAGCCGGTAAGGCTTTCACGGTCGGACAGTCACAGCGTGAAGACGTCGTTGCCTGCACATCATCATGAGGATTCCTGCAAAAGAGAGGGTCCCCATTTAGAGAGACAGAATTGATTGTATACCCATTCCATGAATTTTGCGCAACAGATTTCTGGTTGAAATCATACCGGTTGGCTGTGCACAGGGCACAAATCCATCCCTGCCGCCCCCTTTTCGCTCATATCCCGGCTTGCGCGTCCCCTTGCAAGAGCGTATTCGGGTCCTTGCATCATTGCGGCGGCAGCCCCGCTTCCGGCGCCACGAGTCCCGCTGCAAACCTGCCGGGTTTCGCCTGAACCGCAAAAGCCTTGTCCGCAGCCGCCAGCAACCGCGCGGCCTCTTTCTCCGGACTGTCCCACCAATCCATCGTCCAGACGCGGTGGATGCGCCAGCCAAGTCCGTTCAGCACCTCGATCCGCGCGAACTCCCGGTCCCGCGTCGTTCCCGCGTCCCGGTAGTTTCTGCCGTCCAGCAGGATTCCGAGCAGGTATTCGTCCGGCCGGGCCGGGTTCGCGACGCCGATGTCCACGCGGTAGCCGGACCGTCCGACGTTGCGGCGGGTCGCGTAGCCGGCCTTTTCCAGGATGTCGCAGATCGGCCGGCCGATGCCGCCTTGTTCGACATTCATCCGGGCGAGGGCCTCGGACGTGCCGATCCGGGTGCCGGTTCTGGCGTACTCGAGGAACGCCTTGAGTCCGGCGACACCCGGCGCCCGGGTGCGGGCCAGGTCGATCTGGTCGGCGCGGAGGGTGGAAAACACGACCATCTCCTGCCGCGCGCGGGAGACCGCGACATTGAGCCGGCGCCAGCCTCCCTCCCGGTTGAGCGGACCGAAGTTCAAGGTGACCTGGCCTTGCGCGTCCGGGCCGTAGCCGACGGAAAACAGGATGACGTCGCGCTCGTCGCCCTGCACGTTTTCGAGGTTTTTGACAAACAGCGGCTCGTCTCCTGCAAGCGCGCGCTCCTCGAGGTCGGGCCGCCGGGCGAACAGCGCGGTCAGCAGGTCCTCGACGAGGTTCTGCTGGACGGAGCTGAACGTGACGACGCCGATGCTCGGACGGGCGGCGGCGTCCGGCGTGCTGCTTTCAAGCCGACGTTCGATTTCTGCGACAATGGCCCGGCCATTGGGTTGGTCTTCAAGCCGACGCTCGACCTCTGCAACAATGGCCGACGCTTCCGCCCGGTTCTGCTTGGTCCCGCCGCGGTCGTAGAAGCCGCCCGTCTCGACGAGCCGGACACGGGAGACCGGGTCGGCGGGCGACGGGAAGGTCAGCAGCCGGTTGTCGTAGAACTGCATGTTGGAAAACGCGATCAGGCTTTCGTGGCGGCTGCGGTAGTGCCATAGCAGGTGGGTGTCGGGCATGGAGAGCGCGAGGCAGTCGTCCAGGATGGACTCGAGGTCTTCGGTCTCGGTGTATTCCTCGTCCTGGACCGCCGTGGTGAAAAAGCTGGTGGGCGGCAGCTGCCGTGGGTCGCCGACGATGACGGCGTCGACGCCGCGCGCAAGCACGCCGACCGCTTTGCAGGTGGGCATCTGGGAAGCTTCATCGAAGACGACGAGGTCGAACGGCGCGCGCTTGGGGTCGAGGTACTGCGCGGCCGAGATCGGGCTCATCAGCATGCAGGGGCAGAGGCGCGGCAGCAGGTTGGGGATACGGTCGAACAGGCTGCGCACGCTGAGCCCGCGTCCGCCGCTGCGGATGGCGCGCT
>CAZNGQ010000210.1:0-4634 GCA_964572095.1 uncultured Oscillospiraceae bacterium | reverse complement strand
GACCACCATGCCGCACACCGCATCCAAGAACGGACCTCCACCAAAAAACACCTTGTTGTCGGTCCGCTGGCCCTCGCAGGTCGAGCGGCGGGACCCTTCGTCGTTCGACGTCTTTTTCCGCTCCCCCCACATGGAAACCCGCAGGATTCCCGGTTGGCGCGGCAGGGTCTACTCCCGCAAGGAAGAAGCGCGGCTGGATTATGCCACCAGCGCCGGCCGCCGCCTGTTGCTGGAACTGGACCATTCGCCCGAGGTGGCGCGGCTGTGGCCCTTCGCCCTGGAGATACCGGTCGAAGCACCGGTTTCCGGCAAGATGGGTGTGCTTTTCCCGGACCTGACGATCGCGCTGCACGATGGGCGATGGATACTGGCGGTCACACGGGGATTGCCCGGCATGGCCACACGGGAGGGAAAAGGCACGTACACGGCTTTGCGGGCCTATGCCGGGCGATATGGATTCGGGTACCTGATGACCGACGGTTCACGTTCCATGGAGGATCTTCTGGCCCGACCCGTGCCCGGGGGATTCCGGTACGCACTGTCACAAGCGGCGGAAAGCAGCGGCCGCCTGGCCCGGCCGGACGTCGAACGCCTGATGGGAATCTGCGGGGCCACCCGCCAGGACCTGTTGGCGGTCATCATCCAGGAACCGATGGCTTACCACGCCTCTTCCGGAGCCGTCGACTGGCTGGGCGGAGTTCCGACCCCCTAAACCGGCTTCCTATAGTTCGATTCCCAGACTCCGGGCGACTCCGCGCACATGCGCGACGCCCGCGTCAATCTGTTCCTGTTCCTGCAGGTGCTCGACCAGCAGGGGCAGATCCGGGCCAAGCGGATCCAGTGCGGCAAGCAGCGCGGGATAATCCAGCTGCCCCAGGCCGGGCAGGGTCTCGCTCAAATGCACGGTCAACGTCTCGGCAAGGACAATGTCCTTGAGGTGGACCGCCTTGATCCGCCCGTTCAACCGCCGGATAAACGACTTCATCTCTTCGCCGTTGCGATAATAAGCAAGCGGCGAGTTCACGAGGTTGACCGGATCATAATGGACGGCCATTGCGGGACGGTCGATCGCCGCAAGCAGCCGCTCGTAGCTTTCGGCACCGTCCGGCAGCAGCCAGGGCATCGGCTCGAACGTATAGAATGTCCGGTGCGGATCGACCGCGTCAATGATCCGCTGGAAAATGCGGACTATCCGGTCGAATGTCCTTTCGGAAAGATTGTCCGGGTGCGGTCCATCCCACCGGGTCTGGTTGCAGGAACCCGTCAGGCTCACGCAGCAGGCCGCGCCGAGCTTTTCCGCCAATTCGAGCTGCGTCGTGCAGACGGCGATGCTCCTGTCGCGTTCCGCAGGATCATCCGACAGCGGATTGATGTTCCAGCCGCCGACCTCGGCGATCACGATGTCGGCCTCAAGCGCCGCCAGACGGTACTCTTCGATCCGGGCATCCGGCATGTCGGCGGTCACGGGACAGAAGGCGGCCCGGTATCCGCGTGCCTGGAGCAGGCGGATCCATTCTTCCGGGGATTGGAAGTCGACGGTCAGTTGCGCGCCAAGACGCATGGCGATTCCTCCTGCGAATGGTGGGCTCTTAGCCCTGAATGAACTCCAGTTCCACGCCGTTCGGGTCGACCGCCAGCATCACGGTGGCGCCGATGGGTCCGATCCAGGTCGGCGGGAGGTTGATCCGGACGTTCTTTTCCTGGAAAACCCGGTACAGGCCGTCCAGATCCGCGACCTTGACCGCCACATGGCGATAGACTCCGATGTCGGTATTTCCAGCGGCGATGTTTTTTTGCGGATCCCGGTACGCGATGAGTTCCAGCCGGACGCCGCCCGCCAGCGGATAATAGTGCAGCGTATGGTCGCCCAGTCCGACCACCGACAGGCAGGACAGCCCGAGGACGTCCTCATAGAAGCGCTTCGCCGCGTCGATGTCCGTACAGTTGATCGTGACGTGGTCCACAGACAGGATATTCACCATATAAAACCTCCTTGCCGCGCGGGCTCAATCACTCACTCATGCTCGCTGAGTGAGCTCTATCATTCATGCTCGCTCAAATAGTTCAGCAGGTTCCTGGCCATCACATCGTCCGTCACCAGGACGTTGAGGTATCGCTTGCGAAGCGCGCCCACCAGGGCCAGCAGCTTGTTGCGTCCGATGACCGCGCAGATCCGGTGCGGGCAGTCCATGATCTCGTCCAGGCCGATCGAGACGGTGCGGCTGTCGATCAGCGGGTCGCAGACTTCACCCTCGATGTCGATGAAGTGCGCGCCGACGTCGCCGACCGCCCCCTTGCGGGTCAATCCGTCGATCTCCTCGTCCGTCAGATAGCCGGCACGGTAGATCGCGCTGTCCATCCCGAACGTGCCGACCGTGAACAGCGCGATGTCCGCGCGTTTCGCCATGTCCATGATCCGGGTCATGCTGGAGTCCTTGAGGATCGCCTTTTTCGTCGAGGCGCTCTGGAGGACGGCGGGCAGGGGCAGAATGTACGGGGTGCCGTTATAGGCCTCGGCGATGTTTGTCGCGATCTCGCTGGCGTAGATCCGCCGGTCGAGGTTGCTGACGCCGCCGCACATCTGGACCGCGGTCACCCCGTGGATGTCCCCGCGGCGGGCGAGTTCACGCGAACAGGCATAGATCGTATGCCCCCAGAAAAAGGCGACGATGGAGTCGTTGCGGATGACGCCGTCGATATAGCGGGCGGCCGCGCGGGCGATTGCGTACAGGTCGGCCTCAGGGGAATCCCCGGTGGCGGAGATGACATGGACGGCGGTGAGGCCGAATTCCCTGCGGAGCCGTTTCTCCAGCGGTCCTTCCGCCCCTTCCGGATCCTGGATGTGGATCTGGACGATGCCCCGGCTCCTGGCTTGGACGAGCAGCTTGGAGACATAGGTGCGCGAAATGTTGAACCGGTCGGCGATCTCCTTTTGGTTCATGTCGTTCTCGTAATACATACGGGCGATTTCCACCAAAAGACGGTCTTTGGTGTCCAGCATCACGTTACCTCATCACTCCTTCGCCCAACCCATGGAACGTACGACAGCCTTTTTCCAGCCCGCATACAGGGAAGCGCTTTGATCGGAGCCCATCCGGGGCTCGTACAGCCGGGCGCGCCGCCAGTGCGTGGCCAGCTCCGCCGTGTCTTTCCAGAAACCGACACCGAGCCCGGCCAGATAGGCGGCGCCAAGACAGGCCATTTCCGTGATGACGGGCAACTCGACCGGGATGCCGAGGATGTCCGCCTGGAACTGCATCAGAAACTCGCTTCGCGTAGCCTTGCCGTCGACGCGAAGGCTCTCCATCCGGGCTCCGGAATCGGACGCCATCGCGTCGATGACATCCCGGGTCTGGTAGGCGAGGCTTTCGAGGGTCGCGCGACAGATCTGCGCCCGTGAGGTGCCGCGGGTGATGCCGATCATCATGCCGCGGGCGTAAGCGTCCCAGTAAGGTGCGCACAGTCCGGTGAAGGCCGGCACCACATACAGGCCTCCGGTGTCTGGCACCGTCTCGGCCAGAATGTCGCATTCGTGGGAGGACTGGATGATCCCCAGTCCGTCGCGCAGCCACTGGACGGCGGCGCCGCCGACAAACACCACGCCCTCCAGCGCATATTCCGTCCGGTCCGCCAGAACCCAGCCCAGATCGGTCGTCAGGCCGAACCGCGACTCGACGGGTTTCGCCCCGGTGTTCATGAACAGGGCCAGCGAGGTTCCGTACGTGTTCTTGACCATGCCGGGTTCGAAGCAGGCCTGGCCGAACGTCGCGGCGTGCTGGTCGCCGGCAACGCCGGAAACGGGGATCTCCTGTCCGAAAAACACGGCCGGATCGGTCATGCACAGGACACCGCTCGACGGCTTGAGTTCGGGCAGCAGCGACCGCTCGACCCCGATGGCATCGATCAGGCCGTCGTCCCAGCTCAGGGTGTGGATGTTGAGCAGCAGCGTGCGCGAGGCGTTCGTATAGTCGGTCACGTGGGCTTTCCGGCCGCTCAGGTTGTACATCAGCCAGCAGTCCACCGTCCCGAAGGCCAGCTCGCCGCGGGCGGCGCGATCCGCCGCGCCGGGTACGTTTTCCAGGAGAAACTTGATCTTGGACGCCGAAAAATAGGGGTCGATCACCAGCCCGGTGCGACGGCGCACCATGTCCTCGAGTCCTTGCGCCTTGAGCCGCTCGCAGATCGCGGCGGTCTGCCGGCTCTGCCAGCAGATGGCGCGGGCGACGGGCTCACCGGTCGCGCGGTCCCAGATCGTCGTGGTCTCCCGCTGGTCGGTGATGCCGATGGCGGCGATCTCTTCGGGCCGGACCCTGCCGCGCCCGAAGATCTCGGCGCAACTGTCGTGGACGGTTCGCCAGATTTCGGCGGCGTCGTGTTCGACCCAGCCCGGTTCGGGATAGAACTGCGTGATCTCGCGGGACGCTTCGTCGATCACCGCGCCGGCCCGGTCGAAAACCATGACCTTGGATGATGTCGTCCCCTGGTCGATGGACAGGATATAGCGTCGATTGGAGTCAGGCATAGGGCGTCCTCCCTGGCCTTCTAGCAGGCCGTCACGGTTCCAGGACACATTTCATGACCCGGCCGGCATCAATGTCCGAAAAGGCGGATTCGATATCGGCCAGGCGGTAACG
>CAZNGQ010000209.1:3190-4670 GCA_964572095.1 uncultured Oscillospiraceae bacterium | reverse complement strand
CGGGGGGATGGTCCTGGCGTTCGCGCCGCATTCCGTGAACATCGTCTGTTTCGACTAGGGCACCTGATTTTTTCAAAAATCAAACCATACAGACAACGAGGAGGACCGACATGAAAAAATCAACCATCCGGATCGACAAAGAGTACCAGATCTCCCAGGTGGACAAGCGCATCTTCGGATCGTTCATCGAGCACCTGGGCCGCGCGGTGTACGGCGGCATCTACGAGCCCGGCCACCCGGAGGCGGACGCGGAGGGCTTCCGCAAGGACGTCATCGCGATGGTGCAGGAGCTTGCGGTCCCCGCCGTCCGGTATCCCGGCGGCAACTTCGTTTCGGGCTACAACTGGGAAGACGGCGTCGGCCCCAAGGAAAACCGGCCCAGGCGGCTGGATCTGGCCTGGAACACGCTCGAAGACAATTCGTTCGGAACGGACGAGTTCGCCTCGTGGTGCAAAAAGGCTGAAACCGCGCCGATCATGGCGGTCAACCTGGGTACCCGCGGCCCGGACGAGGCCCGCGCGCTGGTCGAGTACTGCAACCACCCGGCCGGCACGTACTACAGCGACATGCGCATCGCCAACGGCCACAAGGACCCGCACGGCATCAAACTCTGGTGCCTGGGCAACGAGATGGACGGCCCCTGGCAGATGGGTTCCAAGACCGCGACCGAGTACGGCCGCATCGCCGTCGAGACCGCCAAGCTGATGCACCTGGTCGACCCGTCGATCGAGCTGGTCGCCTGCGGCAGCTCCAGCAAGGAGATGCCCACCTTCCCGGGTTGGGAAGCGGAGGTCCTGACGCACACCTACAACCAGGCGAACTACATCAGCCTGCACCAGTACTATGGAAACCGGGACGACGACACGGACAGCTTCCTGGCCCGGACGATGGAAATGGACGCGTTCATCTCGAGCGTCGTGTCGACCTGCGACTACATCAAGGCGAAACTCCGCTCCAAAAAGCAGATGAACCTGTCGTTCGACGAGTGGAACGTGTGGTACCACTCCAACAGCGCCGACAAGAAACTCGAGCCCTGGATCAAGTCGCCCGCCCGGCTCGAGGACATCTACAACGTCGAGGACGCGCTGCTGGTCGGCGGCATGCTGATCACGCTGCTCAACCATGCCGACCGCGTCAAGATCGCCTGCCTCGCGCAGCTGGTCAACGTCATCGCCCCGATCATGACCGCAACCGGCGGCGGCGCGTACCGGCAGACCATTTTCTACCCGTTCCTGCACGCCTCCCTGTACGGCCGCGGCGTGGCGCTCAAGCCGCTCGTCTCGACGCCGAAACACGACACGAAACTGTTTACCGACGTGCCCCAGATCGAGACTGCGAGCGTCTGGAACGAAGAGGCGTCGGAGCTGACCGTGTTCGTCCTGAACCGCGGCCACGAGGCCCTGGAGACCGGCCTGACGCTGGCCGGGTTCGAGCAGCTGGCGCTGGTCGAGCACATCCGGTACGCCAACGAGGACCTCAA
>CAZNGQ010000209.1:0-3090 GCA_964572095.1 uncultured Oscillospiraceae bacterium | reverse complement strand
TCGGGGAGCTCCGCTGGAAAGCGCCGGTCGACCCCGCCCCCTGGGACGGCGTCCGGGTCTGCGACACGCACGCCCCGATGGCGATGCAGGACCGCATGAACGGGCTGGCGTTCGAGCCCTACAGCTCGGACTTTTACTGGGAAGGCTACCCGCCCTGCAGCGAGGACTGCCTGTATCTGAACATTACAACAGGCGCTGTCGCTCCCAATGAAAGACGGGCGGTTTTCATGTGGTTCCACGGCGGCGGACTCGCCGACGGCTACTCCTACGAGGCGGTGTTCGACGCGAGCGAGCTGGCGCGCAAGGGCGTCATCGTCGTGACCGTCGGGCAGCGGCTCAACCTGTTCGGCTACCTGTCGCTGCCGCAGCTCACGGAGGAGCAGGGCGGAAAGAGCGGCAACTACGGCCTGATGGACGAGGTCCAGGCGCTGGACTGGGTCCGCGACAACATCGCGGCGTTCGGCGGCGACCCCGACAACATCACGATCGGCGGGCAGTCCGGCGGCACCGCGAAGAGCGGCGCGCTCGGGACCTCGCCCAAAGCCGCGGGCCGCATCAAACGCGTCATCAACCAGAGCAACCTGTTCTGGCTGCGCAGCTACCTGCCGGTCGCGGACAATGAGAAGAACGGCCGCACCTACCTCGAGTCCGTCGGCATCGACCCGGACAGCTCGCTCGAGGACCTGCGCAAGCTCGACGCCCGCGCGTTCCTCGGCCCCAAGGGCAGCATCGGCCGCTACCGCACCGCCATGGTGTACGACGGCGAGTATGTTGCCCATCCCGAGCAGACCCGCAACTACGAGGCCTACGGCGCGGAAATCGACTACCTCGTCGGCAACAACTACGGCGAAGGCGCGCTCCGCGGATTCGGGCTGGTCCCGGAGCCGTTCAAGGACGTCGCGGACTTTTACGGCTACATGAAAGAGACGCTGGGCGACCTGTACGAGAAGTACGATTTTGAAAACCTGTTCCCGGTCACCGAGGAAACGCTGAACAAAAAGTCCCGCCGGCTCGCGGCGTACGGGCTGTCCGGCATGGGCGGCCTGATGATCAACCGCTATTTCGGCGCCTACCGCGCCGCCCGCAAGGACCCCGGCAGCACGTATGTCTACCTGTTCTCGCACCTCACCCCGTGGCGGCCGGAGGACGTGGGCACCCCGCGGGATCCCGACCGGCTGCTGTCCTGGCACTCGAGCGACATGTGGTACACGTTCGCGTCCTTCCGCGAGGGCGTCCCGCCCGCCCGTCCCTGGCAGCCGCTGGACTACGAGCTCGCGGACCGGATTTCGAGCTACTGGGCGAACTTCATCCGCACCGGCGACCCCAACGGCCCCGGCCTGCCCGCCTGGCCGAAGAGCGACGCGTCCTACGGCTGGATGAGCCTCGGCGACACCCTGGAGGGCCATACCGGCATCGACGGCCGGCTCGAGGAGCTGGTCCGGGAGTTCCTGCTGCGCAGGAGCGACATCCCCAAGGTGAAATAGGTCGTCAGGAGGAAGCGGTCATGGCAAAAGGCATCGGCATCGTGCAGACAACTTACGGCAATATGAGCGGCGTCCCGCTCGACGGCAAATACGAGGGCATCACCGAGTTCAAGGGCATCCCGTACGCGGCCCCGCCCGTCGGGGACCTCCGCTGGAAACCCCCGGTCGACCCCGCCCCCTGGGACGGCGTCCGCGCCTGCGACACCTACGGCCGCGCGGCGATCCAGAATTTCAGCAAGATGGAGCCCAACATCCAGGACTTCTACTACCGGGGCCACCCGGAGATGAGCGAAGACTGCCTGTACCTGAACGTTGCGACTCCTGCACTCACCCCCGGGGAAAAACATCCGGTCTACATCTGGTTCCACGGCGGCGGGCTGTTCAACGGGTACTCCCACATCTACATCTTCGATCCCAGCGAGCTCGCCCGCAAAGGCGTCGTCGTCGTTTCGGTCGGCCACCGGCTCAACCTGTTCGGGTACATGGCCCTGCCGCAGCTCACCGCGGAGCAAGGCGGCCGGAGCGGGAACTACGGCCTGATGGACGAGTTCAAGGCGCTGGACTGGGTCCATGAAAACATCACGGCGTTCGGCGGCAACCCCGACAACATCACGGTCGGCGGACAGTCCGGCGGCACCTCCAAGAGCGGCGCGCTCGCGAACTCCCCCAAGACGAAAGACCGCGTGAAGCGCGTCATCAACCAGAGCAACCTGTTCTGGCTGGGCAAATACCACACGGTCGCGGAGGTCGAGCAGATCAGCCGGGACTACCTTGCATCGGTCGGCATCGACCCGGACTCCTCCCTCGAGGAGCTGCGCCGCATCGACCCCAAGGCCTTCTTTGACGCCAACGGCAGCATCAACGCGTTCCGCGCCGTCATGGTCCACGACGGCGAGTATGTCGAAAACCTCGAGCAGACCCGCAATTACGAGAAATACGGCACGGGGCTCGATTATCTCGCGGGCAGCAACTACGGCGAGGGCGCGCTGCGCGGCGGCGGGCTCATGTCCACCGTGTTCGAGAGCGTCGCGGACTTTTACGGATACATGCGTGAACTGCTCGGCGACCTGTACGACAAGTACGACTTTGAAAAACTGTACCCCGTCACCGAGGAGAACCTGGACAAGCGGTCTCGCTGGCTGGCTTCCTACGGCATGACCGGATTCGGCGGGCTGATGGTCAACCGGTACTTCGGCGCCTACCGCGCCGCGCGTAAAGACGCGGGCAAGACCTACATCTACCGATTCTCGCACCTCACCCCGTGGCGCCCCGAGGACGTCGGCACGGACCGGGATCCGGACAAGCTGCTCGCCTGGCACTCGAGCGAGCTGTGGTACACGTTCGCGTCGATGCGCGAGGGCGTCCCGCCCAGCCGTCCCTGGCAGCCGCTGGACTTTGAGCTGGCGGACCGGATCTCGAGCTACTGGGCGAACTTCATGCGCACCGGCGATCCCAACGGTCCGGGCCTGCCCGCCTGGCCCCAGAGCGACGCGTCCTACGGCTACATGGGCCTTGGCGATACGCTCGAGGGGCACGCCGGCATCGAGGGGAAGCTGGAGGAGATGGTGCTGGAGTTCCTGCTCCGCAAAGACACCCTGCCGAGGGC
>CAZNGQ010000208.1:0-4695 GCA_964572095.1 uncultured Oscillospiraceae bacterium | reverse complement strand
GCCTCCAACCCCTGGCCCCAGTACCCGCGCGTCCACAAGATCGACTACGGCCAGGAAGAGGCCATTCTGCTCGACGGCGCCGACCCGCGCAACTTCTGCATCACGACGAAGAAGTTCGTCGGGGACGAAGACGGCCAGGTCAAGGAAGTCCACACCGTCGAGATCGAATGGGTCCGGGACGAGCAGGGCCGCATGACCATGCGCGAGATCCCCGGCACCGAGAAAATCTGGCCCGCGCAGCTCGTCCTGCTGGCAATGGGGTTCCTGGGTCCGGAAGACCAGCTGCTCGAGCAACTGGGCGTCGAGCGCGACCGCCGCTCCAACGTGAACACCCGGGAGGGTTCCTATGCCACCAACGTGGACAAGGTCTTTTCCGCGGGGGACATGCGGCGCGGCCAGTCCCTGGTCGTGTGGGCGATCAGTGAAGGCCGCCAGGCCGCGTGCGAGGTCGACAAGTACCTGATGGGCCGGACGAACCTGCAATAACGTATTGATACGTGAAAAACGACGGTCCCCGCCTTATGCGGAGACCGTCGTTTTTATCTGCAGATAACCGATTCGTCCTACCTCAGCTTCGTCTTGACCAGCGCAACCACATGGGTCGCCAGGTCCCACACCGTGAACACCATCGACGCGGCAAAGACCGCGCGCAGCAGCTTGGGTACGATCTCCCCCGCCTGGCGCAGCGCTTCCGCCGACTCGGGGCCGCCGCACAGGACGAAGTTGCCCGGGATGAGCAAGGGTGCCGACACCAGGAAGGCGAGCAGCGCCAGCGCGCCGAGGTCGAGGGCGATGGCGCGGATCCGGGCGCCGACGCTCCAGCGCCCCTTGATCCACAGGACCGCCGTATGGACCAGTGTCAGCCCCAGCAACAGGTTCCACCAGGGCAGGTACCGCAGGAACACACTCACGTCCAGCACCGGATACCGGGCGGAGAAATCCGGCATCTGCCAGATCCGGTACGACACCAGGTTGACGGCGACGAGTCCGAGCAGCGTGAACAGCACCGAAAAGACCCCGTCGGCCATCCCGAACCGCTTGTCGGAGGAAACCGCCGTCAGTTGGGCGGGATCCCAGGGCTTTTCCTTCATCTTGTCCCAGGCGGAGGCCGGGGTGGCGCGCTCGATGATGGCGAACACCAGCGTGACCGAGCCGATCGCGGAGATCACGGCGTCGAACAGGCGCTCGACCACGTTTCCAAGGACCGCGAACCCATCGGTGTTGGAAAAAATGCTCTCCCCGAACATCGCGAGGCTGATGCCCACCATGCTCACGATGATCAGGACCCGCAGCACGATACGGTAGATCGGGTACAGCCGGGGCCCGATGAGGTAGCGGGGGGTCGGGGCGTAGCGCTGGGCGACATCCTCCGGCCGGCCGAACTCCCGCAGGACCGCCAGCTCGTCCTCCTCCGTGACCTCTGCGGACGATCCGGTGCGCCCCTCGAGGGCGTCCAGGATGAGCGACCGGAGCTCCTTCTCAATGTCGGCCCGCTGCTTCGCCGGCAGCTGCTCACCGACCGCGTTGATGTAACGATCCACCCATTTCATATCGAGTCCTTCCTCTCCGGGCCAAGCAGTCCATTCATGACCGCCGCCATCTCATCCCAGGCCCGCTGCAAGGCGGCCAGGGCTTCTTCCCCTTGTTTGCTCAAAACGTAGTAGCGCCGGGGACGGGACTCCTCGACCGACCAGCTGCTGTCCAGGAAACCCTGCTGCTCCAGTCGACGGAGCAGGGGGTACAGGGTGTTCTGGTCGATGTCGAGCCCGGCGTCCGCCAGGTGCTGCAGCAGCGAGTAGCCGTAGAACGGCTGGTGCAGCTGGCTCAGGACGCCCAGCGTGAGGACGCCCCGGCGCAGTTCCAGTTCCGCGTTGCGCAATGCCTTGTCATCCATGTGTGCATCCCTCCTGTCAAGATCATGATACTGTATGACGCACACTAATGTCAAGAGGACAAGCACATAAATTTGAATGCAAAATATTTCCACCCGCTTGGCTGGTCTCTTCCGGTTGTGTGCCGGTTTGCGACTTGCTTCTCCAAGCGGTTCGTGGTAAAAGACAGCATACAAATGCGTTCGGATCGTTATAATGATCGGGGCAAAAAGACGCAAGGTAGCTTATATTGCTGTAAAAAACAGCCTAACTGCTGGCATTTATGCCGACAAGCGGGTTTTCAGCTATAAAAGTCCGCCGGAACGGGTTTCTTGCATGCAATACATCGTCGAATATGAAATCTGCGCGCTGGTATTCCTCCTCGCGGCCGTGGTGAGGTTTTATGCCAAACGCCAGTTTCCCAGTACGCAGAACCGGATTTTCAGCTGCCTGCTCCTGTGCGCCGTCGCCAGCCTCTCGCTGGATATCGCCACCGCCTATACGATCGAGTATGCATTGCGGGTCCCCATATGGATCAACATTGTGCTTAATACGGCATTCTATCTGGTTCAGCTGGCCCTCCCTGTCCTGATCCTGTTCTATGTCCTGGCGATGGAGGGCTCATTCCGGCGGCAGCACCGGATCCGACTCGCCGCCATGGCTCTGCCGGCCGGAGTGATGGCCTTGCTCCTGATCGTGGTCAATCCGGCTGTAGGCGTGTTCTTCCGTCTCGATCCGGAGACGGGATTTCTCCACGGCGAATGGTTCTATGCGCTGCACTTCGTCGCGCTGGGCTATATCGCGGTCACGATCGCGCAGGCCACCCGGCATCACGCAAGACTGCAGAGGATCCAGTACCGGATCCTCTGCTCGTTTCTGCTGCTCATGGTCACAACGATGTCCGTACAGGTTGCCTTCCCTCGGCTTCTGCTGACGGGGGTCGCGCTGTCGCTGGGCATTGTCGTGATGTACTCGACCCTGCAGAATCCCCAGGACATGCTGGACACCTTGACCCCGGCTTTCAACTACAAGGCGATGCTGTTGTTCTTGAGCGAACGGATCAAGGAGCAGAAACCTTTTCACATCATTGCGGTGGACATCCACGGCATTTCCCGCATCAACCGCCTGTTCGGACTGGACAGCGGAAACCAGGCGCTGATCGGTGCGGGCGGCTTTCTGGTGGGAAAAAGGGGGGGCGTCCGGGTGTTCCGCATGATGGGGACCCGCTTCGTGGCCATCACGTGCGACGAAGGGGAATACGCCGATCTGCGTGGTGCGATCGCCCGCCGGATCGAGCGGACCTGGGATGTAGGGCCGACGGAAATCATGCTGTCCGCCACCGTCTGCTGCCTGCCGGGGATGAGAGGCGGCTACTCGCCGGACGAAGTGGTCAACCTGCTGGAGGCGGCTTTCTCCAATGCGGACCCGGGCCGGTATCGCGGCAAAGTGTTTGTCACGGACGAAGAGGCACTGGCGGGCCTGTACCGGATCATGGCGGTGGAGGCGGCCCTGCACGAGGCACTGGAGGAGGGGTCGGGCCTGGAGCTGTATTTCCAGCCGGTCTATTCCGTGGCGGCAAAACGGTTTACAGGCGCGGAAGCCCTGCTGCGCTTCAAACATCCCGTACTGGGTATGATTTCGCCCGGCGAGTTTGTGCCCATCGCGGAAAAGAAAGGCCTGGTCCTGAAAATGGACGAAGCCGTGGTGCGCATGGTCTGCGAATTCGTCCTGGCGTACGACCCGAAGAACGCACTGGGACTGGACCGCCTGGGGATCAACCTCTCGGCGGCGGAGTTCCTGAACAGCCAGATGCCCAAGCGGCTCCTGTCGCTGCTGGAAACCTATCGGGTGGACCCGGGGCTGATCATTTTCGAGATCACGGAAACGACCGCGTCCGCCTCCCGCGAGACCGTGTCGGAATGCATCGGTGAACTGCGGCAGAAACACATCCGCTTCGCGATGGACGACTTTGGCACCGGTTATGCCAACATCTCACAGGTCGTAGGGCTTCCGTTCGACTATGTCAAGATCGACAGCGAAATGCTCGCCGGTTCGCAGACCCTCCTGGAGGGTATGATGCGGATCTTCCGGCAGCTCGGGCTCCGGACGGTGGTGGAGGGCGTGGAAACCGCCGCGCAGGCGGAACTGCTGCATACGATGGAGGTCGACTACATCCAGGGCTATTATTACGCCAGGCCCATGCCCGTCGGCCCGTTTGTAGCGTTCATGCAGGCGCAGGCCGCCGTAGAGGAGGATCGGGTCCGCTTGGGGTGATCTGCCCGATTCCGTAGAATTTTTGGTTTCGCACGGTTTTTCTCAATTCGTAGTGTTACGATCGTTTATATACACATGGACATTTATAAATTGTCACAGGGGGCGTCTTGCAGGGGGGATCCGGCATGAGCACGCGTGTCTTTGCCTCGTTGACGATCGCGATCGCGATTGTGCTGGCCGCGAGCGGCTGCGGCACCCTGGCGGCCGGCGACCTGATGTCGGGCGTCCGTTCTGTGGACCGGCCCGCGGATCCCGGCGAGCCGGATAGCATTTTCATCAATTCGGTGTCCGGGTTTTCCTGGAGATTTTTTCAGGAGGCTAGCCGACAGGATGGCAATATCCTGGTCTCACCGGCCTCGGCCTACCTGGCGCTGGCGATGGTTGCGAACGGCGCCGGCGGAACTACCCGCGATGCCATGCTGCAGGCCCTCGGGGCCGACAGCGCGACGATCGACCGGATCAACACCGGCTGTCGGGACTGGTCGACGCTGCTGCTGGACACCGATCGGAAAACGGACCTGCGGATTGCGAATTCCATCTGGTTCGACGA
>CAZNGQ010000207.1:0-4729 GCA_964572095.1 uncultured Oscillospiraceae bacterium | reverse complement strand
CCCGGCACGGATTCGTGCCGGGCAGGCAGTAGCTCATGGTACCGGTCGATGTTTATCGACGGACGTCCATCTCGATGCGGCCATCCTTGATCTCCAGGATGCGGTCGGCTTTCTCGGCGACCCTGCGATCATGCGTAATGACGATCAGGGTGGTCTGGAAGGACTTGTTGATCTCCCGCAAAAGGGAATACACCGTTTCGGTCGTCCCCGAATCCAGGTTGCCGGTCGGCTCGTCCGCCAACAGCAGCTTGGGCCGGTTGATCAGCGCGCGGGCGATCGCGGTCCGCTGCTGCTGGCCGCCTGAAATCTCGGTGGCCTTGTTGTCGCGCACGCGTGTCAGTCCGACAACCTCAAGCAGGTCGGCCGCCCGCTTGCGGACTTCGTCCGTGATGCTGCCATTCTGGATCCGGAACGGCATGAGCACGTTTTCCATCACGGTGAACTCCGGCAGCAGGTAGTGGAACTGGAAAACGAACCCGATGGTCCGGTTGCGCAGCACGGCCAGATCCTTGCGGCTCATCCGCGTGGTATCCACGCCGTCGATCGTTACAGTGCCGGAGGTCGGCTGGTCCAGTGTGCCCATGATGTTCATCAGGGTGGACTTGCCGCTGCCGGACTCCCCGATGATGGAGTTGAACGACGAGGAATCGAACGCCAGGTTGATTCCGAACAGCACTTGGGTACGGATCTTGTCCCCATAGGATTTCTCGATGTCCTGCAGTCTCATTATGTCAGCCATTGCGGATCACCTCGATCGGATTGAGCCGCGAAGAGGCCCTGGCGGGAACCAGCGCGGCGATGGTTGCGGACAGCACCGCGGTCAGGACGGAGATCCCGATGAAGGTATAATCCAGCGAGAAGGGGACCAGCGGCGTACCATCGGCATTCTGGACAAACGTGGAAAACGCGTAGGTGAACAGGATGCCGAGTCCGGTACCGACCGCGGCTCCGATGAGGCCAAGCAGGATTCCCTGGAAAAGGAAGATCAGGCTGGCGTCCCGGTCCTGGATGCCCATCGCCTTGAGAATGCCGAGCTGCCGCGATTTCTGGACGACCGTGACCGCCAGTACGGAGCCGATGCCCAACCCGACGGCCAACAGGACAAAGAACTGAATCATGTAGCTGGATGCGGATTGGCCGGCCAGGCCGCTGAGCAACTCGCCGTTCTGGGCTTTCCAGTCCGTCACCGTGAGCCCGGCGGGCAGTGCGGCGCGGAGGCTCTCGGCGACGGCATCGGAGGAGAACACCTCCGACACCTGGGTCTCGATGGCGGTCAGCGCGCCCGGTGCGGCGTCAAGGGGATCGAACAAGTCGCGGGTGGCGGACAGGCCGGCGACCACCCAGGTCTTGTTGATCGCAGCGACATTCAGGTTGAAGATGCCGGAGATCTTGAGCCGGGTTTCGCCGCCCTGCGGCGCGGCGACCGGGATGGTATCGTCCGGGGCGACGGCCAGCAGTTCGGCCAGCGCGGTGCCGATGAGGATCTCATCCGCGGCCGCGGGCATCCGGCCTGCGGTGAGCCGCTCCGAGAACCGGTAGATCCGGTCGGAGTCCGTCAGGTCCATGCCGCGGACCAGGACGGGAAAGGAGTCCCCGTCGCTCGTCACGAATCCCGATGCGTCATAAACGTTCGATACAACCGTCAGGTCGGGGTTGTTACGCAGTATCTCCAGGAACGCGGGGTTCTCCGGAAAAAGCCGGGCCCGATCCGCCGGCTGGATCGTCACATGCGACGCGCTTCCGATGGTCCGGTCGACCAGCGAGGACTGCAGTCCTCCGATGAGGGACCCGATGAACACCTGCGCCGAAACGCCGACCGCGATGCCGAGCGCGATGAGGATGGTCTGGCCGCGTCCGGACTTGAGAAAACGGATGGCGATGCTCCACGACAGTCTCATGGCGTCACCTCCGCCCGCAGCCGGCCGATGTCGTCGTATCCGGCGACATGCCGGTCCGCGCCCACTTCCGCCCACGTGGACTCCAACTTCCCGAATGCGCGGCCGCCGGCAAGGATCGTGAGGGTGGAGCCGAATTTGCTATGCAGGTCAGCGATCAGGCGTTTGGCGGCGAACAGGTTGAAATCGTTGGAGACACTGACGCTGAGATACCGGGGCGAAACGCGCTTGATCGCCTCCAGCAGGGTCTTTTCCGGCGTGTTCGCCCCGATGAACACCGCCTGGAAGCCCCAGATGAGGAAGAAATCGGCCGCCATCCGCGCCCCGAGCTCATGATCCTCGCCGGCGGGGCAGAAAACGAGCACGCGGGCGTCGCAAGCCAGGCCCTTGGCTTCCCGCTCCTTCATGACATAGGTAAAGGCGGCCTCGATGATCCCGCGTACAATGCCGGACAGTACATGTTCCCGCCAGATGGTCTCGTTTTCGCGCGACTCATCGCCGCCAAAGCGGTTCAGGGCCGGAGCCAATACGTCTTCATACAACCCGCGGATATCGGTTTCGCCGGATTCCAGCGCTTCCATGCAGGTCTTGTGGGCATTGTCCCGATCTTCGGCCGCCAGGTAACCGGCCAGCCGCTCCATTCGGTTTGGATTCATGTGGACCACCTCCCGTTCCTTTTATTCTACCGGTTTCGGGATGGCGTTCTGTAACATTTTCACAGTTTCATTTGTTGCACTTACAAGACTCCGGATCAGGAGAGCCGGCCGCGATAGTCTTCATACCCGAATCGGCGGATCACCCGCAACCCCTGCTTTTCGTCGTACAAGGCGATGGCGGGCAGATTGACGCCATTGAACATGTTGTTCTTGACCATCGTGTAGTGGGCCATGTCCTGGAAGACCAGCAGGCTCCCCTCACCCAGCGGTTGGTCGAACGAGTAGTCCCCGATGACGTCGCCCGCCAGGCAGGTGGTGCTGCCGAGCCGGTACGTGAAGGGCTTCTCCCCGGGCAGTCCCGCTCCCATGACGCCCGGCCGGTAGGGCATCTCGAGCACATCCGGCATGTGGCAGGCCGCCGAGGCGTCCAGCAGCGCGACGGGCATGCCGTTGTCGACGACGTCCAGTACCCGCGAGACCAGATACCCGGTATTGAGGGCGATGGCCTCGCCAGGCTCCAGGTAGACGGCCACGCCGTATTTCTCCTGAAAAAACCGGATCGTGCGGACCAGCGCGTCCAGGTCGTAGTCCGGACGGGTGATGTGGTGCCCGCCGCCCAGGTTGATCCATTTCATGCGGGCGATCCAGGGGCCGAACTTTTCGTCCACGACGCGGGCGGTGCGTTCGAGCGTATCCGAGTTCTGTTCGCACATCGTGTGGAAATGCAGGCCCTCGATCCCGTCGAGCTCATCCGGACGGAAGTGCGCCAGCGTGACGCCCAGCCGGGAAAACGGCGCGCAGGGGTCGTACAGCGCGGTCTGGATCTCTGAATACTCGGGGTTGACGCGGATGCCGCAGCCGACCGGATGGCCGGTGAAAGCGCGGACGCGGTCGCGGTAGCGGGCCCACTGGGAAAACGAATTGAAAACGATATGGTCGCACAGCCGCAGGATGTCGTCGAACTCCTCCTCCGCGTAGGCAGGGGAGTAGATGTGGACTTCCTTGCCCATCTCTTCACGGCCGAGCCGGGCTTCGAACAGCGAACTGGCGGTCACCCCGGCCAGCGTCCCGCCGATGAGGGGAAACGCGGCGAACATCGCAAACCCCTTGAGCGCCAGCAGGATCCTGCAGCCGGTCCGGTCCTGGACGGAGCCCAGGATGTCGAGGTTGCGGCGCAGCAGGCGTTCATCGACGACGTAGCAGGGGGTGGGGCAGTCCAGCGCGGAAAAATCGATGTCGTCCATGCGTCCCTCAATCCACCGGCACGGGGGAGAAATCCTCCACCCAGGGCAGTCCCTGACGGTTCAGCTGATCCATGAACGGATCCGGATCGAACTCCTCGACATTGTGGACGCCGGGTTTGAGCCACTGGCCGGTGAGCACCATCATGGCGCCGATCATCGCGGGCACGCCCGTCGTATAGGAGATGGCCTGCGAGCCGACCTCAGCATAGGCCGCCTCGTGGTCGCAGACGTTGTAGACATAGTAGTCCCGCGGCTTGCCGTCCTTGACGCCCCGGATCAGGCAGCCGATGTTCGTCTTGCCCTTGGTGCGCGGCCCGAGCGAAGACGGGTCGGGGAGGACCGCCTTGAGAAATTCGAGCGGCGCGATCTTTGTCCCGTTGAAATCGATCGGGACGATGGAGGTCATGCCGACATTCTCGAGCACCTTGAGGTGTGTGATGTAACGCTCGGAAAACGTCATCCAGAACCGGATGCGCCGGACGCCGGGGATATGGACCGCCAGCGACTCCAGTTCCTCGTGGTGGAGCAGGTAGATGTCCTTGGGGCCGATCTGCGGAAAGTCATAGACCCGCCGGATCTCCAGCGGTTCGGTCTCGACCCACCCGCCGTCCTGTATGTAGCTGCCCTTGGCTGTGATCTCGCGGATGTTGATCTCGGGATTGAAATTGGTCGCGAACGGATAACCGTGGTCGCCTGCGTTGGCGTCCAGGATGTCGATCTCGCGGATCTCGTCGAAATGGTGCTTGAGCGCGTAGGCGCAGAAAACGCCGGAAACACCGGGGTCGAACCCGCTGCCCAGGACGGCGGTGATGCCCGCCTGCTCGAAACTTTCCCGGTAGGCCCACTGCCACTTGTACTCGAACTTGGCGACATCGCGCGGCTCGTAATTGGCCGTGTCGATGTAGTGCGTGCGGGTGGCCAGGCAGGCGTCCAT
>CAZNGQ010000206.1:0-4795 GCA_964572095.1 uncultured Oscillospiraceae bacterium | reverse complement strand
GCATTTCATCGATCAGGTACGGGTACCGATCCGGTTGCGTGATATACAGCAACAGCGGCTTGTACCGGATCCAGCCGATGCAGGCTTTGAGAAACCGCGTCGTAACGGCGGGACTGCCGGACAGGATCGGTTTCAGCCGGACGGGCAGTACTCCGTCCAGCAGACAGTTGTACGTGGAAAATCCGTCATGGAACGTATAGCTGGGCACACGAAGCACTTTCCGGTCGTGGAGGGTTGTTCCGAGGAAGGTGTCCTCGCCTCTGGCGCCAGGCGGATTGTAAAAGGGAAAGACGCGCTGCGGATCAGTCAGGTTGATACATAGATTCGCTCCCGAAATAAACTTGAGCCCCGCCGTCTCCTGCACTTCTTCAGGTTCGTCGCATGTCAGGATGCGGGTGTCGGCGTAAGTCACACCGCCGTTTTTGATGACGGCGCTCAGGGTCTCCCAGTTGACGATATCGTTGCTGATCGCCTCGATGAACGAGCGGAAGTCCGCCTCCGGCAGGATTGCGTTGTACTCCATGTAGGGAATGGGGGAGATGTAACCGCAATGGTGGCCGTTGGTGATGTCCGCGCCGGGGATATATCTCAGGTGGTCGTCCAGGACCTGCTGACCGCCCCAGATGGCGGTCCGTCGGGTTTTGGTAACCGCGAGCGGATATTCGTCGTCGTCCAGGAACACGAGGCAATCCATCTTCTTGCGGATCGCGGTATAAAGTACCGCATTCCGCTTCGCCGCGTACCCTTTGCCGAACAGCAGGCGGGCTTCATCCGCCTGGATGACTTTCTCGCCGGTGAGGTAGTCGACCGCCTCGCGGATCGACTCGCCGCCGATGAAGCTGCGGCTCTCGATCTGGTCGACCAGATCCTGGTTGATATTGGTGTAGTCCGTTTCCTTTGTCTTGAGATAATCGAGATCGTAGGCGACGATCAGGTTCAGGCTGATCGACTTGTCGTCGACAAGGCCGGACTCCTTCCAGTTGTAGATGTGTGTCCGGAGGACTTTCTGGAAACTCTGCCGTCCGGTCGCAAAACCGATTCCGACTTTCGTCACTTTGGATTTATGCATTTCCCACGCTCCTTTCCATCGGCTCCGGCGAGCAACGGCGTCCACGCTTCGGGCGGCGCCGGCCGCGCGAGCAGATATCCCTGCGCCAGGTCGCAGCCCGCCTGCCGAACGAACCGGAGCTGATCTTCCGACTCGACCCCCTCGCTGGTCACGGACAGGCCCATCTGGTGGGCCAGGTCGACGATGGTGTGGAACACCTGGGCGTCCCTCCCCGATGACCCGATTTCGCGCAGGAAAGCCCGGTCGATCTTGAGCCGGCTGATCGGCAGGTTTTTCAAGTAGGTCAGGGACGAATAGCCGGAACCGAAATCATCGAGCGCGAGCGACAGACCCAGTCCCCGTATCTCCTCCAGCACCTGGATGGCCTGGTCGAAGTCGTCCAGATAAGCGGTTTCCGTAATCTCGACCTCGATTCCCACGCCGTCGATGCCATGGCGGGTCAGGCAATCGCGGAACCAGCCGATCAGGCCGGGCTGCAGAAGCGCCTTGGCGGACAGGTTGACCGCAATGGTCAAAGCGGCGTACCCGGCGTCCCGCCAGATCCGGATCTGGCGGCAGGCTTCGCCGAAAACCCATCGGTCGATGTCGCAGATCTGCCCGGTCTCCTCGGCGATCGGGATGAACACGTCCGGTGTCGACAGGCGCCCGTCCGGCGAATGCCAGCGGATCAGCGCCTCGAATCCGTGCAGGCGATCGACGCGCAGGTCGAACACCGGTTGATAGACCAGCATGAACTCGTCGTTTTCGATTGCGATATGGATGCGGTGCATCAGGGAGAGCCTGTCGCGTCCCGTGTCCGCCATTTCCGGACGGAATAAACCGATCGGGCCCTTGTTTTTTCCCAGACCGGCGCACATCGCCATGTCCGCATTCTGGATGAGATCATGCAGCGTGTCGCCATGCTCCGGAAAAACGGAGATCCCCATGTCGATGTCGAGCAGGAATTCATGCCCTTCCACGCTCCAGGGGCGACGCAGCAGGGCCATGATTCGTTCCGCCGCCGGAACGGCGGCCTCCCGGTCCGGCAGGTCCGTGAATACAACGACGAAATCCTCGCTCCCGACACTGGCGCAAATGGAGGTGGCGGGGACCCTGGCACGCAGCATCGTACCGAGCGCCGCAAGCAGCCGGTTTCCCGTTCCGTGGCCAAAACTGCCGTTGATCTGTTTCAGGTTGCCGATGCTGAAATAGACGATCACGACATGCCGGCTGTTTCGACGGGCGCCATCCAGTGCCGCTTCGGCCAACAGGGTCAGGTGGGCGCGGTTGGGAAGCCGCGTATACGGGTCGATATAGGCCAGATCCTCCAGGTGGTGCTCCAGCACGATGCGTTCCGTGATGTCGACTCCGATGGCGATCAGGCGGTAGGGGCGGCCCTCCGCGTTGTTCAGGTGGTTGATGTTCCAGAGGCAGGTGAGGAGTTCCCCGCGTTTCGTCCGGAGGATGATCTCCAGGTTTTCAATCGGCTCCTCCAGATACTTCGTCGACAGAAACCGGGCCAGCCGCTGGCGTTCCGAATCCGGAATGACGACATCCCATGCCGGAACACCCGAGAAATCGCCAAACTCATAACCGGTCAGCCTGGCCGCCTGGGTGTTCATCTCGATCAGCATCCCCTGCGGATCCAGGAGGAAGACCATGACGGTCGACTCCTGCAGAAGCCGGTCCGACAGTTCGTGCTCCTGCCGCAGCGCCTCGTTGAGCGCTGCGGTCTCGTCGGCGCTCCGGATCGCGAAATCGAGGATGACCCGGTTCGCATGCATGCGTCGGTAAATGATAAAGAAAAAGAGCGCCGCGGTGACCACGACATACAGAGTCCCTTTATATGTCTGGAGACGTTCAAACTGGCCGGTATCCCGCACGATCTGAGCCAGGATCCAGTCGGAGAGGAGGATCCAAAGGACGCCGAACACGGTATAATACATCACGATCCGGAGGGCTTCCGCTGTCGGACGGATCCGGAGCCCCGTCAGATCCGATTTCGCCGGTATGCTTTTTCGGGAGTAAACCGCCATGACGCCTCCATGTAAACAGAAAACTACTACCAGTTTATCACATCGGTAATTTATACATGTGGAGGGTATCCGATGCGTATTGAAACCGTCATTTGCGGACTGGAACTGGTGCTGGAGACCGCGCCGGGCCTTTTTTCGCCAAGGGCCGTCGACAGCGGAACGCTGGCCATGCTTTCCTGCGCGACGTTCCACCCGGGCGAACATGTACTCGATCTGGGGTGCGGCTACGGGGTTGTCGGCATCGTTGCGGCGAGGATCGCGGGAGCGGACGGTGTCGTGATGCTGGATTCCGATCCCGCCGCGGTGGCGCTGGCGAAACGGAATGCGGCGCAAAACGGCGTGCCGGGTGTCCGAACCATTGTCAGCGACGGATTCTCCGGACTCGACGACGCCGGATACGACTGGATCCTGAGCAATCCCCCCTATCATGCGGACTTCTCCGTCGCGCGGATTTTCATTGAAAAGGGGTTCAACCGCCTTCGTATCGGCGGCCGGATGCTGATGGTGACGAAGCGCAAAGACTGGTACCGCAACAAATTCATATCGGTTTTCGGCGGGGTGCATATAACGGAGAGCGGGGGTTATTTTGTCTTTCTGGCGGAAAAACGCAAGGAATCCTATGCGGGCAAGGTCCGGTAAAGACGTACATACAGCGTACCAGAACACGGTCCTGTCTATTTTTCGGCAGAATGTACATGCGAAAATGCTTGACGCATGTACAGAGTGCATATTAGAATACTCGCATGGAAACGGTTACGGGCATTCTATTGCACATAAAACAGCCTGATAACCTTTTTTCACTGGTTTCAGGAGTGTACCGTGAACGTTACCATCGACAAGGTCGCCGAGATGGCCGGGGTTTCCAAGGCCACCGTCTCCCGGTTTTTGAACAATCGCGGGCAGGTCAGCCCGGAGACGGCTGAAACCATCACGCGGGTCATCCGCGAATTGGATTATGTCCCTAATTCCGCCGCCCGCAGCCTCGTGCTCAAGCGCACCGACCGCATCGGGCTGATCATTGGGTCCGTAGGCCATCCGTTCTGGAGCATCCTGTACGACAACATCGTGCAGCGAGTCAGCCATTACAGCCTTCGCAACGAGCGGTTCGAGACACTGACCATCAGCATCGACCGGATTGTCCTTTACAACTCCATTAAAAGCATCCGGGACAAGATCAAGATCATGGTGGAGGAACGGGTCACCGGGATGATCCTGGCGGTCCGCGAGTCGCTCGACAAGGCGGATATCGAATACCTGAGCACGATGGACATCCCCTGCGTCATCATCCAGTGCGAAAAAGGGGAGTCGCGCGTCAGCCACGTGAGCATCGACAATTTCAAGGCCTCCTATGACGCGGCCGCTTACCTGGCCGGGCTCGGCCACCGACACATCGCCTATGTCAGCGGTCCGCCGGACACCACGTTCACCGACGACCGGTTCGAGGGATACCGGCAGGCCATGATCGACAAGACCCGGCAGTTCTCGCCCGATTGGGTGCTGCGCGGAAACAACACGTTCAGCGACGGGTACTGGCGCATGAAGCAGATCCTGTCCTGGACGGTCCGCCCGACCGCGGTGATGTGCGCGAACGACCACATGGCGTACGGCGCCATGAAAGCGGCTGCGGAGCAGGGATTGTCCATCCCGCAGGACCTGTCGGTCATGGGCTTCGACGGACTGGATGTGGAGAACGAGTTCTTCTCCATGTTTT
>CAZNGQ010000205.1:0-4804 GCA_964572095.1 uncultured Oscillospiraceae bacterium | reverse complement strand
GCTATCACGTCCCCGTCCCCCTCTGTGTGAACCCTCATCCCCTTTTATTCTGCGCATTGGCTTTTAACCGGGACAAGTGACAAATATAACGTCTTCGTAATCATCCGAAATAGTGTTCATTTTTTATTAAAACCATCTTCATGATATTGATCACTATTTCCTCTTCTTCGGGTGCGATACACTGGAATACAAGACATTCAAGCTGCAGGAACACCGGCGGGGGTTCACCGATGCTCGTGGAACAAAAAGTCGGGATCATCATCTATATCCTCCAGATCATGGCGGGCATGGTCGTCATGACCTCGATCTGGTCGAAGTCCAGGAAATCCACGGCGCTGTCCCTGCTGACGGCCCTCCAGCTGATCATCATGGTCTGGCTGCTGTTCGCGATCATCGAAAACCTGGCGATGGGCACGTTCGCCTATCCGTTCGTGGTCCGTCGGATCATCATCGTCCTGTACTTCTTCGGCCCGCTCTGGCTGCTGTTCACGTTCGATTACCTGGACATCCCGGTTTTCAACTCCCGCTGGCGGCGTACCCTGGTCTTCCTTCCCGCGATCATCCTCACGGGGATCACCCTGTTCGATCCGGACTCGTCCTGGATCATCCGCGAGATCGACGGGTACACGCGCGTCGTGCGCTGGGGGCGGCTGTTTGTCGCCAATACCGTCGTCACATACCTTATCGGAATCGTCTGCGCGGTCCTGATCGGGATCCGGACGCTGCAGACGCGCCGGCGGATCCGGGAAAACCTGCTGCTGGCGGTATCCACCCTGATCCCGGTCGCCCTCAACATCCTGGTCAACGAACGGGTCATCCAGCCGCCGATCTACGACCTGACCCCGATCAGCCTGTCGTTCTTCGTTGCGGTCATCGCCATCCTCGCTTATGAAAACAAGCTGCTCGACATCCTGCCGTACGCCGCGCGCGAGGTGTTCGCCAGCATGACCGAAGCCATCCTGATCGTCGATCAGGATGGAGCCGTCATCGAATACAATCCCGCATTCCGCCGCGTGTTCGAGCCGCTGGCGGACCTCGACCGGTGCCGGACACTGGATGACATCCGCAGCGGCTTGTATCAAAAAACGATTGACGAGGCGACCCTCGAGCGGTTCCGCCGCGCTTATTGGAACTGCGACCCGAACAAGGCCGTTGTATTCCAGGTCCGCCCGGAAGATGGCTCGGAGCGCCAGATCACCTGCGTTCTCGATCCGCTTGTGGATGCCGCGGGCAAGCAGATCGGCCGGCTGCTGACGTTCCACGACATCACCGACCTGCGTGACGACACGATCCGCTCCGAGCGGCAGCGGGTGTCCGGGGACCTGCACGACAGCCTGGGGAACAGCCTGAACATCATCAGCTCGAACCTGGAATACTCGATCAACCGGCTGGGGGACGACCCCGACGTACGGGACTGCCTCCAGGTCTCGTATGAGCGGGCGACCAGCGCGATCCTCGACCTGCGCCGGATCGTGGACGGCCTCGCCCCGGTCGACATCGAGTCCCGGGGATTGGAGCGGGCGCTGGAAAGCCTGTTCGACCGGGCGGGCCGACGGGGCGTCCGGATCGCGTTCGACAAGCTGGTCCGGGACGACGGCTGGCCGGACGGCCTCCGTCATGCGGAGCACCTGTATTACATCTGTCAGGAAGCCGTCCACAACGCGATCGAGCACGGCAAGCCGGAGAACATCCGGATCGTCCTCAAGCAGAATGCCGACGATCTCCGGCTGTACATCTCTGACGACGGCGTCGGGTGCAAGGAAGTCGTCCGGAACAAGGGGATCACCGGCATGCAGTCCCGCGCCGCCGCCCTCGGAGGTGTCCTCGAGTATGGCTCCCCGGACGACGGCGGTTTTGTCGTCAAGCTCACGGTGCCGTTGGCGCCCCGCCCGGTCGGGGCAACCCCCAAGGAGGTCGAGCCATGATCCGCGTCCTGATCGCCGACGACGAGTATGAAGTCGCCGCCGCCCTGCGGCGGAACATCGAGGGCTTGGAAGGCATCCATGTCGTGGGGATCGCCCGGGACGGTCAGGAGGCGCTGGACGCGTGCGGATCCCTGCACCCGGACGTCGCGCTGCTGGATATCCGGATGCCGGGCATGGACGGCATCGAGGCCGCGCGCCGGATCAAGCACGCCTATCCGGAGATCAAGGTCGTCATCCTCACGATGTTCCAGGAAGAGGACCAGATCCTGCGCGCCGTCCGGGACGGGTGCGACGGCTACCTGGTCAAGGGAGCCCGGGGCGAGACCATCGCGGACGCGGTCAAGAATGTGCACCACGGGCTGGCCACGTTCGAACACGGGGTCCACGCCGTACTCCGGAACCGTCTGGCGGGGGAAGACGGCGACGCGCCGCAGGACCCGGACGGGCTGAGCCGGCTGAGCCCCCGCGAGATCGAGATCGTACGCCTGATGACAGCGGGACGGACCAATGCCGAAATCGCGCGCCAGCTGTTCCTGAGCGAGGGGTACATCCGGAACCAGCTCGTCGTCATCCGCGGCAAGCTGGACGTACGCAACAGTCTGGAACTGGTGGCCTGGGGCGCCAAGATGGGGTTGTAAGGGGCGAAAGTAGTACACCGTGTGCATTCAGCTGATTTCAGGAGGTTCTATGGTTA
The DNA here is from genome assembly GCA_964572095.1 of uncultured Oscillospiraceae bacterium. Lineage (GTDB taxonomy): Bacteria > Bacillota > Clostridia > Saccharofermentanales > UBA5734 > JAAYKS01. The sequence continues at coordinate 2,185 of CAZNGQ010000205.1, read as the reverse complement.
ATCAAATGGATCTGATCAACCTGAGTGAAAAAACGGGGCTGTCTGTAAGACACGCATGCTCAAAGGAAGAGGCAATCCAGATAGAGGATGCCATTGCCAACAACACGCCGCTTCCATTTCCATGCACCAAAGACGAGAGCGGCAATTATTTCCGAATATTTGAGACAAGCCTCACAGAGGAAGAGAAGGGCAAACTGATCCAACTTCTTCTGTTGAAACGGCTTACCACAATAAAGAACTGTCTCGTTTTCTTCACGACGTTGACCGTCGTGTCGCTCGCAATATGGTTGATCATGCTTTTAGGAGCAATGGATTGAAGGATACACATATAGTCAACCAATCAATCAAAGCCCCCGATAACCGCCATACAGTGTGAGGAAGTCCGCAGCATGTGAAGCGCCTTGGTCTCGATCTGGCGGATGCGTTCCCGTGTGAGTTCAAACTCTCGGCTCACTTCCTCCAGTGTGCGCGCGCGCCCGTCGTCCAGCCCGAACCGCAGCCGTAGCACTCTCGACTCCCGCTCAGACAGGGACGCCAGGGCCAGGATCAGCTGCTCGCGCAGGATGGAGCCGGCGACCTGGTCGATCGGCGACCGGGCGTCGCTGTCCGGAATGAAATCCCCCAACCGGGAGAATTCATCTTCTCCGACGGGTTTTTCCAGTGAAATCGGCTCCTGGGAAAACCGGATGATGTCCTGGATTTTTCTCGCCGTCATGCCCATGACCTCTGCCAGTTCCTCGACTTCCGGATCGCGTCCGAGCTCCTGGGCCAACTGGTGCTGGATTCGTGTCAGTTTGTTGATGTTCACGACCATGTGCACCGGCACGCGTATCGTGCGGCCCTGGTCGGCGATCGCCCGCAGGACGGACTGCTTGATCCACCAGGTTGCGTAGGTGCTGAACTTGAAACCCCGGTTGTGGTCGTATTTTTCAGCGGCCCGGATCAGGCCCAGATTCCCTTCCTGGATCAAATCCAGCAAGGACATGCCCCGGCCGACGTAGCGTTTTGCGATACTGACCACCAGCCGGAGGTTGGCCTCGACCAGGCTGTTCTTGGAGTCCTCATCGCCGTCCAGGATTCGCTGGCCCAGGATTCGTTCCTCTGCGCCCTTCAGTAGGGGGATCCTGCCGATCTCCATCAGGTAGAGGCGGATGGCGTCGTCCGCGGGCATGCCCTCGTCGCGCGTATTGTCTGTAAAATCATCCAGATCGGCTGTACGTTGTCTCGTCTTCATGCCGTTCCCTCGCCAACCCGCTTGCCGCGGGTTCTCAGCAGATTCTTTCGGGTATAGAACCACTATAAGAACCCGGACGTCCGGCAACGATCGGCAACAAGCCAATCTTCGTGTAGGACAAATTCCGACATGGATCAAGAATGAGAGAGGTTGCCTGACTGGTCAGGAGGGGAACCGGTGCCTACTCCCCGTAAACGCACCGAACTTCCATCGCGCGGCCCGATGAAATGCACACCGCATCAAAGACCCGCGTCTTCCCCACGATTTGCGCGGACCGGCCGCGTGCCCTCAGTACCCCGGTTCGATCGTCCCAGTTGAATTCCGTCCAGGTCGCCCCGCCAGTCCGGTAGTCCTGAGTGACGCCGTCGTCTTCGTACAGGGTGAACCGCGCGTACGCGCCTTCATACACCTGCAACGTGATCCGGTCGTCCATCGGGTTGACGGCTCGGGTGCCGATGTATTGCCGCACTTCACCGAGCGGCAGGATCGTGCCTGCACGGACGAACACCGGGATATCTTCCAGTCCGACGGCCTGCGTCACGTTCCGACCGCCCTCGTGTCGCTCATTCGTGAAAAAGTCGTACCAGACCCCGTCCGGCAGCCAGGTGGTCCACTCTTCGACACCCTTGGCGGTGACGGGATTCACCAGCAGGGCATCCCCGAACAAGTACTGGCTTTCGCACGCCGATGAGGTCGCCTCGACATCCGGGTGGTGAAACCACAACGGGCGCAGGAACGGCACGCCAGTGTCGTAGACCATCCGCGCCAGGGTATAGATGTATGGGAGGAGCTTGTATCGCAACTCGATATATCGTCTGGCGATACCTTCCACCCGACGGTCCGGCAGGACCGCGTCGCTCATGTTGCCGGCCAGGCTGCGGGCCCACTCGTCCGGCATCTCCGCCACGCTGCCGATCGTCCATCCCCACGGGTTGTGAACAAACGAGTGCC
>CAZNGQ010000204.1:0-4811 GCA_964572095.1 uncultured Oscillospiraceae bacterium | reverse complement strand
GAGCGGTTCGGCCTGCGTGTCGTGTTTCCCTCCCCGTCGCAGAACACCTATCTGGCCATTGTGGAAAGCTACCTCGTGCAGATGGGCATCCCGTTCACGGACGAGCTCCGCATGCGGGCGGTACAATGGGAGCTTAATTACAACGGACGATCCGGACGGACCGCGCGGCAGTTCGTGAAGTCGCTGGGGTGAGAGGATCGAACCGGCGGGGTCATGGCCGGAACAGCACCAGCAGGGCGACGCCCTTTTCCATGGAGGCACTGTAGCTGAAGGCCCGCGTGACGCCGGCGGCCGACAGCGCGTCGAGGAAGACCGCGTTCAGTTCGTCGCCGTTCGGCACATCCGCGCCGGTATATAAAAGTTCAAGCGTGTCGTTGACCGTATCGTACAGGTCGAGTTCCGGCGAGCCGAAATGCCCCAGGACCCGTGACTGCAGTTCTTCCCGTGTAGAGGAGGTCAGCCCGTTGCTGCGGTGGTACTGCGCGCCGTCATCGGGGCAGGCGGGGAAATCCGCTGCCATCCACTGGTGGGTCTCCCGCATCGCTGTGTCGGACCGCAGGAAATGGCTGTGGAAAACGACCGGCGAGAGGTCGTAGGCGGAGACCGGGTCGTCGAACGTCACATCCACATGGTAGTTCGTCCCGTCCAGCGTCACCAGGTTCCAGGCATGCGAGACGCCCTTCGCCGTACCGCTGATGATCCGGACCGGCAGGCCGAGCCGCTGCAGGATGAGCTGGTACGCCTGGGCGTATCCCTGGCACAGCGTGCTTCCGTCGAGGAGCGCTCCGGCCGCGTGATTCGTGACCTGGCTATAGGTGGTGTCGTAGGAGACCCGGCGAACGAGCTCGTCGTGGATGATCCGCATCTGCTCCCATACGGGTTGTCCGACTGCCAGCGCGGCATATCCGTCCGCTATGGAAATCAATTCCGCGCGCGCGGCGGCCATGTCCGCGGCGGACCAGGAATCGTACGGATCGCGGGTCCCGACATCCATGAAGATGCCGGACAGCGCGGTTCCCGACACGCTGGACTGGAGTTCGTAATGCAGGGTGTTGGAGCCGTCCAGGTAGTAGCAGTCCGGCCGTTCGCCGAGCAGGTCGTGGTACAGGCCCTGGATCCGGCTGATGACCGCGGGGACCTGCGCCTCGCTGACCGGGTAGCGCGACAGGACCGGGGAGAGCTCGATCTGGCGGCTGCCGGCATCCAGTCCCGCGCCCAGCAGACTCAGGACGGCGCCGTCGAAACCCGCGTCCGGCGCGGTTGGCACCGGCACGGTGGCGACCGCCGTCGGCACGGTGCCGGACGCCGTCGGTGGATTGGTCGCGGCAGCAACGGGGGTGGATGTTTCGACGGGCTGCGCGGGACCGTCGGACGGATCGGCGGTACCGGACGTCTCTCCGGTTACCTGCGCGGGACCTGTCGTCGATCGGGTGGTCCGCCAGGATGCCGCCGTCGTTCCGGTTGTCGGCAGGATGGTTCTGTATTTTTCGACCGAGCATCCCGCCACGCCCAGAACCAGGCATAGAAGCAGGGATAGAACGCGGATCGCGATACGGTTTTTTCCCACAGGGAGACTCCTCCAGCACAGGACTGACCTTGACCGGACGGCCGCGCGGGCGATCTGCGCGGATCCGGATCCAATGCCAGTAGCGTAACGGTCGTACCGGGCCGCGTCAATGGCCGGGAGGACAAGGCCATATCCCTGTCTATTGGCACACAAGACAAGTTTTACAAAAAGCAACCCTTCCACTCAAAATTTTGACTCCATTTTGTAATAAAAACCGGGTGTGCAAACCCTGTCGTGCAGTACAACTGCGCTACAATATCTGGTATCAGTAAAAATACGGGACACCACATATCGTTCATAGGGGGCATTATGATGATTACGCAGATCCGCAAGCGGGACGGACGCATCGCCGCTTTCCAGCCGGAGAAAATCACACTGGCGATCTTCAAGGCCGCGGTCGCGGTCGGCGGGGACAACTGGGAGACAGCCGAGGGGCTGATGCGCCAGGTCGAGGAGATCGCGGACAAGCGGTATCGTGACGGGCTTGCGGACGTAGAGGGGATCCAGGACATCGTGGAGAAAGTCCTGATCGAGGGCGGCCACGCCAAGACCGCCAAGGCCTATATCCTTTATCGTGAAAAGCGCCGCACCGCACGTGAATCCACGGCCCTGGTGGGCGCCACGATCCAGATGTTCTCCGAGTATCTCGGGGACAACGACTGGCAGATCCAGGAGAACGCCAACACCCAGCGTTCGATCAACGGCATGAACAACTACATCCGTGAAGCCTTCACGAAGCAGTACTGGCTCCACGAGGTCTACCCCGAGCCGATCCGCGAGGCGCACATTTCGGGCGACATGCACCTGCACGACCTGGGCTTCTTCGGCCCGTACTGCGCTGGCTGGGACCTGCGCCAGCTCCTGATGGACGGGTTCGGCGGCGTTCCCGGCAAAGTCGAGTCCAGCCCGGCAAAGCACCTGCGCTCGTTCCTCGGCCAGATCGTCAATTCGACGTTCACGACACAGGGCGAGACCGCCGGCGCGCAGGCGTGGTCCTCGTTCGACACCTACTGCGCCCCGTTCATCCGGTATGACAACCTGACGTACGAACAGATCAAGCAGGCACTCCAGGAGTTCATTTTCAACATCAATGTCCCGACCCGGGTCGGGTTCCAGTGCCCGTTCTCCAACCTGACCTTCGACATCATCCCGCCCAAGACGCTGCGCGACGAGCCGGTCATCGTCGGCGGCCGCTATACCGGCGACAAGTACGGGGATTTCCAGGCGGAGATGGACCGGCTCAACCTGGCGTTCTGCGACGTCATGCTCGAGGGCGACTCCAAGGGACGGGTTTTCACGTTCCCGATCCCGACAATAAACGTGACGAAGGACTTTGCCTGGGACAGCCCGGTCGTCAACAAATTCATGGAAATCACCTGCAAGTACGGGATTCCGTATTTTTCGAACTACATCAATTCCGACCTGTCGCCGGAGGACGCGATCTCGATGTGCTGCCGGCTCCGGCTGGACACCTCCGAACTGCGCAAACGCGGCGGCGGGCTGTTCGGTTCCAATCCGCTGACCGGTTCCATCGGCGTCGTGACGGTCAACCTGCCCCGGCTCGGATTCCTGTCGGAGACCGAGGAAGAGTTCCGCGGCCGGCTCAAGCACGTCGTCGACCTCGCCCGCGACTCCCTCGAGATCAAGCGCAAAACGATCGAGGAGCAGTCCGGCCGCGGCTTGTACCCCTACTCCGCCCATTACCTGCGGGCGATCCACGAACGCACCGGCCAGTACTGGTACAACCATTTCAACACGATCGGGCTCGTCGGCATGAACGAGGCCTGCATCAACTTCCTGGGCGAGGATTCCGACCTGACAACCCCGGTGGGACAGGCGTTCGCCCAGCGGACCCTGGTCTACATGCGCGAACTCCTCCAGGAGATCCAGGAGGAGACCGGACACTACTACAACCTGGAGGCCACTCCGGCCGAGGGCGCGAGCTACAGTCTCGCCCGCAAGGACAAGGAGCGCCATCCCGGCATCGTCACCGCCGGTGAGAATGTGCCGTACTACACGAACTCCACGCAGCTGCCGGTCGGGTTTACCGACGACATCTTCGAGACGCTCGACCTGCAGGACCAGCTCCAGAGCCAGTACACGGGCGGCACGGTGCTGCACCTGTATCTCGGCGAGCGGATCCCCGACATCGAAGTGGCGAAAAAGATCATCCGCAAGTCGTTCGAAAACTACAAGCTGCCTTACCTCAGCCTGACGCCGACCTTCTCGATCTGCCCGAACCACGGCTATATCGTGGGCGAGCACTTCACCTGCCCGGAATGCGGTACCGAGTCCGAGGTGTGGAGCCGCGTCGTCGGCTACCTGCGGCCGGTGCAGAACTTCCACAAGGGGAAAAAGGAAGAGTATCGCCAGCGCACCAAATACGTCGTCCGCAAGAACGAGCTGGCATGAAGACTGCCGGACTCGTCCGCTCCTCCACCATCGATTTTCCCGGACGGCTGGCGGCGGTCGTGTTCACCGCCGGCTGCGACCTTGACTGCTTTTTCTGCCACAACCGGCCGCTGATCGGCGCGGGCGCGCCGGATACGCCCCTGACCGAAATTGTTTCTTTCCTGGAAAAACGGCGCGGCATGCTGGACGGCGTCGTCGTATCGGGCGGCGAGCCGACGCTGCAGCCCGACCTGCCGTCGTTCCTTCGCCTGCTGCGCGACATGGGTTACGCGATCAAGATCGATACGCACGGCGGCCATCCGGACATGCTGGAAAAAATCATCAAGGCAGCTCCCCGGCCGCTGGCCGACTATATCGCGGTGGACATCAAGGCGCCCTGGCTCCGGTATCCGGACATCTGTGGATGCGGACCCGAAACCGCGGAATCCATACAGGAGACGCTGTCGATGCTGTCCCGCCTGGCGGGGCCTGCGGGGGTCGGGTGGGAGGTTCGCACGACGGTCGTGCCGCAGTTGTCGGAGGACGACCTGGTCTCGATGGCGGCCGCGCTGCCTCCGGTCCCGCTGTACGCGCTCCAGATGTACCGGCGTCCGGCCGTGTTCCGGACGCAGGACCGCTTCCGCATCGCCGCCGCCTCGATGACGCCCGACAGCCTGGAGAAAGCCGCGGTCCGCATGCGGGAACACCAGCCGAACGTGATCGTCCGGGCATGAAGGTGAAATCCGGCCTTTTTGTCGTTCCAGGTTACAAGCCGGCGACGCGCGATAGAATATAATGATTCCATGAATACGATAAAACCCCTCGAGCCCGCGCTGCTGATCCTGTTCGGCAC
>CAZNGQ010000203.1:0-4836 GCA_964572095.1 uncultured Oscillospiraceae bacterium | reverse complement strand
GGCGCTGGGCAAGGTCCTGGCCGACCTGTCCCATGAACAGGTTCGCGAGGAGTCCCGGCGGCAATCCCTGCAGAGGGACGCCGATCGGCTGTCGGGCCGTGTCGCCATGCTGCGTTCGGAAGGCGAGCAGCTGGACAATCAACGGGCGTCCATCCTGGCGGAAGCCGCGGTCATGGACAAGGAGGCGGAAGAGATCGAACGCCGGATCGCCGCCATCCGCGAGGAGATCAGCCACAGCGAATCCAGGAACAGGGAAGAGCAGGCCAAGCTGGACGATCTGCGGGAGACCGTATCTAATCTGCGGATCTCGGTGCAGTCGATCGTGGAATCCCTGAACGCGGCCGAGGAGATGCGGCAGCGGATCACCGAGGAAAAAGCGTCGCTCGAATCCGAGATCAGGCGTTCCGAACAGGATGTCGCCCGCGGCCGGCTGGAAATCGCGCGGCTGGAGCAGGCGGTGCGTGACAGGTCCGTCCGCATCGCTGCGGTCGAGGAAGAAGCCGCCAACCAGAGAACGGCGGCTATCGCATTGGCCGAACGGCGCGACGGCCTTGAAAAGCTCAAAAACGAGTTCATGACACAATTGGAGGCCGCCAACGAAGCCATCGGGCGCCTGCAGATGGATCTGGGCCGGATCGAGGCGCGCAAAGGCCGCATCGAAGCCGCCCTGGACGAGTACCGCAACCGTTTATGGGAAGAATACGAACTCACGTACGACAACGCCGTTTCCTGGCCACGCGAAGTGGAGAACCCGGCTGAGACGCAGAAAATCGTCTCTGACCTGAAACGGGCCATGAAAGAGCTGGGCGACGTTAATGTCGCCGCCATCGACGAGTACACCCGTGTCAGCGAGCGCCATGCGTTCATGCAGAAGCAGCGGGACGACATCACCGATGCCAAGGGAAAACTCACCGGCATCATCCGACAGATCACGGAAGAAATGCAGACGTTGTTCCTGGAGCACTTCCGGATCATCAATGAAAACTTCGGCATCGTTTTCGCCGACCTGTTCGGCGGGGGGACGGCGGAAGTCGTGCTGGAGGACGAAACCGACGTCCTGGACTGCGGAATCGAGATCCGTGCCCAGCCTCCGGGCAAAAAGCTCCAGAACCTCATGCCCCTGTCGGGCGGGGAGCGGAGCCTGACGGCGATCGCGCTGCTGTTCGCCATCCTGCGGCTGAGACCAACCCCGTTTTGCGTCCTGGACGAGATCGAGTCCGCACTCGATGACGCAAACATCTACATGTTCACCGATTATGTACGCAAATACCAGGAAGAGTCGCAGTTCATCCTGGTCACCCACCGAAAAGGGACCATGGAATCCGCGGAGACCATATACGGCGTGACCATGCAGGAACGCGGGATCTCCAAGGTTCTTTCCATGAAACTGGGCGAATGACAGGAGTTTAGAATGGGCCTGATTGACCGTTTCCGAAACGGAATGAAAAAGACACGGGACTTTGTCTCGTCGGGATTCACAAAGATCGCGGCCTCCATGGGCCGGTTCGACGAAGACATGCTGGAAGACCTCGAGGCGCTGCTGGTCCAGGCGGACTGCGGCGCAGCCTGCGCGGCCGACATGATCCAAACGGTACGCGACCGGATCCGCGATACCGGGGACGCATCCTCCGAGTCCGTCATCCGGACCCTCCGGGAGAAGATGATGGATATCCTCGGACCGACCCGCCGGCTGGATCTGGCCTCCGGGCGGCTCAACATCCTTTTGATGGTCGGCGTCAACGGCACCGGAAAAACCACCACGGCGGGAAAGCTGTGCCAGCGCTACCGGAACGACGGGCTGCGGACCGTGCTGTCCGCGGCGGACACCTTCCGCGCCGCCGCGATCGAGCAGCTGCAGGTCTGGGGAGAGCGTACGGGGACGCCGGTCATCGCCCATTCCGAAGGCTCCGATCCGGCCGCGGTGGTTTTCGACTCCATCCACGCCGCGCTGGCCCGAAAGGCGGATGTCCTGATCATCGATACCGCCGGGCGTCTGCACAACAAACAGAACCTGATGGACGAACTGTCCAAAATCCGTCGCATCATCACCCGGGAGGCTCCCGAAGCGGCCTGCACGACCTTGCTTGTCATCGATGCGACCACCGGCCAGAATGCGGTTCTCCAGGCACGCGCCTTTACGGAGGTCGCCCATGTCGACGGCATCGCCATCACAAAACTGGACGGCAACGCCAAAGGCGGCGTGGCGGTTGCCGTGGCATACGAGACCCATGTGCCCATCCTGCTTTCGGGACTGGGCGAAGGGGTCGACGACCTGGTCGATTTCGATTCGGATGCGTTTGCGCTGTCCCTGCTTCCATGACACCTGAGGTGTCCGCGATGGTGTCCCCGGACGGCGGCATCTACCAGCGTTTGGTCCGGATCGCCACCCCGATCGCTTTGCAGTCCATGCTGAGCGCCATGGTCAACATGGTCGCCACGATGATGGTCGGCCGTCTGGGAGACTCGGCCGTGACAGCGGTCGGTCAATCCAGCCGTATCATGCTGGTCGTCAATGTGCTTTTTTTCGGCATTACCGCAGGCGCGGCTATTTTCATATCGCAATACTGGGGCGCGCAGGACCACTTGAACATCCGCCGCGTGACCGGCATCTCGATCCTGTCGACGACACTGAGCGGGGTCCTGGTCATCGCGGCGCTGTTCCTGTTTCCCAAAACGCTGATCGGAATCTACATCAAGGACCCCGAAGTCCTGCGCGAGGGCATCGGGTATATCCAGATCATCGCGGTATCCATACTGTTCTCCGCCGTCAGCGCGTCGGTAAGCGGCGCCATGAGAAGCATTGGCCAATCCCGGCTGCCCATGATGACGAGTCTGGTCGCGTTGTCGATCAATGTTGCCCTGGGCTATCTCCTGATATTCGGAAAGGCCGGTTTTCCGGTCCTGGGCATCCGGGGCGCGGCGATCGCGACTGTCGTCGCCCGCGTGGTGGAGTGCTTTCTGGTGCTCGCGCTTGGCTACCGGCTGCGATCTCCGGTCCTCGGCAGGCTGTCGGAACATTTCAGTTTCAGCTTGTCCTATGTCGCCCGGTTCCTGAAAACCGCGCGATGGGTCATCCTGAACGAGCTGATCTGGTCCGTGGGTTATTCGCTCTACAGCGCGATCTACGGGCGTATGGGCATCGCCGAGTCCGCGGCCGTCCAGGTGGCGACGACCCTGTTCGACATGGCGTTCGTCTTTGGGATCGGGATTGCGAACGCGGCCTCGATGATGATCGGCGAGCAGATTGGTGCCGGGCGGATGGAGACCGCGTACCAATACGGCAAAAAGCTGCTGCGCCTGACCGTCGCGGTCGGTGCGGCCGTGTCAGCCGTCTTCGTTTTTGCGGCCGATCCCTTCGTCCACCTGTTCCGCCTCTCGGATATCGCATCCCGATATGCCTCCAGCGTGCTGATCGTCATGGGGGTTTTCATGATTCCCAGGATTTTCAACATGGTGATGATGGTCGGCGTTCTCCGCAGCGGGGGAAAAGCGGTGTTCACGATGATGCTCGACGTGGCCGGGGTATGGGGGATCGGTCTGCCGTTGGGCTGGGTCGCCGCATTTGTGCTGCATCTGCCGCTGCATCTGGTGTTTGCGACGGTCTGCATGGAGGAAGTGTTCAAGATGTTCGCCGGACTGGTCCGCTTCCGCAACCGGAAATGGCTCGGCAACGTCATCCGAGACATGCCGGAGTCCGGGATTCCGGATCAAGCCTGACCATCCTGTCAAGGCTTCTCACTTGACAGCCGCAACGTATTTCGCTATCCTGTTTCAGTGAACAAGACGCTGGTCGCCATGGATCCCCGCACACGCATCTGCCTTCTGCTCGACTTTTACGGGCAGCTGTTGTCCGACAGGGCGCGGGAGACACTCGAGTTGCATTATGCCGAGGACATGAGCCTGGCGGAGATCGCCGACAACAACGGCATCAGCCGGCAGGCGATCCACGACCGCATCCAGCGCGCGGCCCGCTCCCTGGAGGGTTACGAGTCACGGCTCGGCCTCGCGGACCGCTTCATCAGCCAGAAGGATCTGGCCGCGACGGCTCTGGCGGCGCTGGACAACAGGCAGCCGGACAAAGCCCGCGAGATCCTCTCCCGGCTGGCCGACTCACTATGATGACGTATAACGGGAGGAACCATGGCGCTTTTTGAAAACCTGTCGGCAAAACTGACAGCCATCGCCGGACGCATGCGCGGCCGATCCCGCGTGACCGAGCAGGACATCAAGGAAATGATGCGGGAAATCCGCATGGCCCTGCTGGAAGCCGATGTCAACTACCAGGTCGTACGCGACCTCGTGTCGGAGATTTCCGAAAAATGTAAGGGCACCGAGGTCATGGAGAGCCTGACGCCCGGCCAGCAGGTCGTCAAGATCGTGCACGAGTCGCTGATTCAAATGTTGGGAGGCGCAACCGGCAAGTTGGTGGTATCCTCTTCCGGATTCACCGTCATCATGCTGTACGGTCTCCAGGGCGCCGGCAAGACCACCGCGGCCGCCAAGCTGGCCCTCCTGCTCAAGAAGCGGGGGAAAAAGCCGATGGTCGCGTCGGTCGATGTCCATCGTCCCGCAGCCGCCCGCCAGCTGGAAATCCTCGCTTCGCAGATCGGCGTCCCCTGCTTCTCGCTGCCTGCGGAAAAGGACGCGGTCGTCATCGCATCGAAAGCGGTCGAGCGGGCACGATATATGCTCTGCGACACCCTGATCGTCGATACCGCCGGCCGCATGACCGTCGACGAGGACCTGATGGTCGAGCTCGACCAGATCGGGAGGACGGTCAAGCCGACCGAGAAGCTGCTGGTCGTGGACGCCATGATCGGCCAGGAAGCCGTCAAC
>CAZNGQ010000202.1:0-4884 GCA_964572095.1 uncultured Oscillospiraceae bacterium | reverse complement strand
CCAATGTGGCCGTTCAACCTCTCAGTCCGGCTACCGATCGTCGACTTGGTGGGCCATTACCCCGCCAACTATCTAATCGGCCGCGAGCCCATCTTCCACCGGATTGCTCCTTTGGTCCTCTCGCCAGGTGACGAAAGGACGTTATGCGGTATTAGCACCAGTTTCCCGGTGTTATCCCCCAGAAGAAGGTAGGTTACTCACGTGTTACTCACCCGTCCGCCGCTGAATATGATGTCCGTGCAAGCACTTCTCTCATACTCCGCTCGACTGGCATGTGTTAGGCACGCCGCCAGCGTTCATCCTGAGCCAGGATCAAACTCTCGAATAATTGCTATCCGAGAGCCTTTCGGCTCTTTGATTACATGTTTCGATTCCTCGAAAGGAAATCGACTTAAGGCTTTTCGCTTGTCTATCGCTGTTCAATTTTCAAGGTCCGTTCCGCTTCGCTCTCGAAGCGCTTGACTATCTTATCATTGCCCACAAGGTCTGTCAACAGCCATTCTTGGAGTTTTTACGGTGATTTTTCTGCGGCTGTCGGGGCGCTGGATAGCCCGCCTTCACACGGGAGAGGCGAGGAAAATTATATCGCGAAACCCCGCTTTCGTCAATGAACGAAAGCGGGGTTTCGGTGGCAAAACAAGCCAAATGAGTCAAATTTATCGTGTCGATTCTCTTGACGCGAGATAGATTTTGTGTTGTTCGACCACACGGAAGAAGTCTTCGATGTAGTCGATCTCGGACCAGAACATCCCCTTGATATCCACCACGTGCAGATCGTTCTCCCCGACCTGGGAATACAGGGTGTCTTCCCACCACATGTCCGCATGCTGCTCATCGATCAGCGCGCAAAGCCGGGTTCTGAACACATCGACGAAACTACTCCGGATCTTGCATATCCCGATGTACTCTCCCGTGATGTCCCCGCCGCGAAGATCCTTGCCGAATTTTTCCAGGAGCCCGTTGGTGTATTTGAAGAAATAGTCCCCATGCTCCTTCGCCCGGTCCGATGAATCCGCCACCAGGATGTTGGGTCGGGTGTCCCCGGCGACGACATCGAGAATGTCTTCGTTCCAGTAGACGTCCGCGTTCGCCATGATGAAGTCGTCATGCCGGTCGAACTCGCCTCGGGCGAACCAGAGCGACGCGATGCTGTTGGTGACGTGAAAGAACGGATTCTCATAGTAAGTGACATCCAGCCCCTCGAGCGCCTTTCGGACCGTGTCTCCGCGGTAGCCCAGGACGATCGACACGCCGATGCCGCGGGAGAGCAGCATGGTGACCGTGTGGCGGATCAACGGGGTGCCCCCGATGTCGAGTGTGCACTTGTTGCTGTTTTCGATATTCCGGCTGATCCGGCTGCCGCGTCCGGCGGCCATCAATATGGCTCTCATGATTCCTTGATCCTCCTCAATGCGTCGAGCAAAACGTCGACATCGCCATCGGTGATGTTTCCTCCCATATGGCCGATCCGGAAAACGGAATCGGTCAGCGCTCCGGCACTTGGGATGACAAATATCCCGAACTCGTCTTTCAGGCGCTTGACGGTACGATAGGCCTGCCCGGTCGGGTCGATGACCGGTGTTACGCCATTGGACAGCCGATAGGCATCAGGAATCCGGTACCCCAGCGACAATACGCCTTTTCGTACCCGGCCGGCGATGCGGGCACAGTCGTCGATATAGGGCTGTGTACCTTTTGCCATCACACGGCGGAGTTTATCCTGAAGCTGCATGATGATGCCGATCGAGGGGGTATAGGGAGTCTGACCGCGCAGCACCTCGGGATAATAATCCGGAAAGCGGAAATAGAGACTGGGAGAATGGTGTCTGGGCACGCGGGAATCGTAAGCCTCCCGGTTGACCACAACGATCGAGAGGCCCGGATGCAGGGCGAGCCCTTTCTGTGAACTGATGATCGTACAATCGACGCCGGAAGCGTCCATGTTGTACTCATCGACGAGGAATGTGCTGATGGCGTCGACAACGAACAGCATCCCCTTGTCCTTGCAGAAACCGGACAGCATCTCCATGTCGTACAACTGGCCGGTCAGGGTTTCGTGTATGTTGACCAGCATGCCGGTGAACGGCTTGTCACGAAAGCGCTCCAGCTTTTCGCGGGTCAATGCCTCGCCGTACTCCAGATCGATGGATTCATAAGGAATCCCGTGAACTTCGCAAAGAAGCCGAAATCTCTTGCCAAACGTCCCGCCGGCCACGACAAGCACCCGGTCGTCCTGGTTGAACAGGTTGATGACCACCGCCTCCATGGCGCCGGTCCCGGACGACGCGAAGAACACGACGCGGGATTCATCCCGGGTGCCCAACAGTTGCTTGAGTCCATTCGAGCACTCGAGCACCATCTCGGAAAACTCTTCCGTGCGAAAGTAAGGGAGTTGCAGCGATGCGGTCTGCAGGGTCTCAAGGTCCATGGTGACGGGTCCGACAGCAAAATTCAACATTATAATCCCCCCGCCGGCACGCGCCGACGAAAACGTTTTCTCGATTATAGCACAAAACGGCCGCCTTCCCGGAGGAAGGCGGCCGCCTGTAATCAGTTAGCAACAAGTGTATTGGCGTTTACTCACCAGCCGGCGCATCGGGAGGAGGATTCTGCGTGACTTCAAAGCGATAGCCGCATTTGCTGCAGAAAAGAACTTCTCTCGGATTCTCCGTATGACAGTTCGGGCAGTCCTTGACGTTCTTGATCTCGTCCAGCTTCACTTCCAGTTCGGCGATCTTGGCCTGGTGCGCAAGAACGGTCTGGAAAAATCCCAGGTATTCTTCGCTGCCTGTGCCGGTCGCGGCGAACTTCTCGAAACTCGCCTTACCGACCTGAAGGAAAACCGCTTCGATCGCTTCCTTCTCACCGCGGATACTGGAGTTCAGTTTCTGTGACTCGATCATTTCACTGGTCTTTTTGCTGGCTGCGTCAAAACCTTGCTTGACCTTATCGAAAAATGCCATGTGAAACCCTCCTGTTCCAAGTGTCGGACGGAAACGTGTGTTCCGCCTTTTTAATGGGGTAAACCTATTATAACACAATCATGAATCCGGCATGAAGTCCAGTGTTATTTGGCTTCAATCGCCGACTGCGCCGCGGCAAGACGGGCGATCGGCACGCGGAACGGAGAGCAGGACACGTAGGAGAACCCGAGCTCATGGCAGAACCGGATCGATGACGGATCACCGCCGTGTTCGCCGCAGATTCCCAGCTTGATGTCCGGTCGGGTCTGGCGCCCGCCTTCGGTCGCGATCCGCATCAGTTTGCCAACGCCTTCGATGTCCAGGCGGGAAGTCGGATCGGATTCGAAGATGCGAACGTCGTAGTAGCGCTCCAGAATCCGGCCGGCATCGTCGCGCGACAGGCCATAGGTCATCTGGGTCAGGTCATTGGTGCCGAAGCTGAAGAAGTCCGCCTCGGTTGCGATCTTGTCGGCGGTCAGGGCGGCACGCGGGATTTCGATCATGGTGCCGACACTGTAGTCGAGCTTGACCCCGGCGTCCTTGATGATCTGGTCGGCGGTGCGGACGATGATGTCCTTGACATACTTCAGTTCGAGAACATCGCAGACCAGCGGGATCATGATTTCCGGAACGACCGTCATGCCCTCGCGGTTGACGGCGATGGCCGCCTCGATGATGGCGCGTGTCTGCATTTCCGCGATTTCCGGGTAGGTGACCGCCAGGCGGCAGCCGCGGTGACCCATCATCGGGTTGAGCTCATGCAGGCTGGAGATGATGGTCTTCAGTTCGTCAGCCGACATGCCGAGCTCGGCAGCGAGATCGTTGATCTCCGATTCGGCCTGCGGAAGGAACTCATGCAGCGGGGGATCCAGCAGGCGGATGGTGACGGGATACCCCTTGAGAACCCGGTACAGTCCCTCGAAATCCTTGCGCTGCATGGGCAGGATCTTGTCCAGCGCGATGCGGCGGGCCGCTTCGGTTTTCGCGACGATCATCTGGCGGAAGGCAAAGATGCGGTCGGGTTCGAAGAACATGTGCTCGGTGCGGCAAAGCCCGATCCCTTCGGCGCCGAGCTCGACGGCGACAGTCGCGTCACGGACGGTGTCGGCGTTCGTGCGGACCTTGAGCTTGCGGAACTTGTCGGTCCAGGACATGACGCGGGCGAAATCCTCGGACATGCTGGCTTCTTCCGTCAGGATCTGGCCGGTGTAGACATTTCCGGAGGTTCCGTCCAGGGAGATCCAGTCGCCTTCGCAATGGACTCCGCCGTTCTTGTCGATGAATTTGAGCGAGTGCTCGTCGATGGTCAGGTCGGAACAGCCGGAGACGCAGCACTTGCCCATGCCGCGGGCGACGACGGCGGCATGGGAGGTCATTCCGCCGCGGCCGGTGAGGATGCCTTCGGAGACGGTCATGCCGACGATGTCTTCCGGGGAGGTCTCAAGACGGACAAGGATGACTTTCTCGCCACGGACGGACGCCTTTTCAGCATCTTCCGCCGAGAAATATACACGGCCGGTCGCAGCGCCTGGAGACGCGGGCAGCCCCTTGGCGAACGGCTTCGCCGCCTTGAGGGCCTTGGGCTCGAACGTCGGGTGCAGAAGCGCGTCAAGCTGCTTGGAGTCGATTTTCATCAGGGCTTCCTTTTCGGTGATCAGCCCTTCGTCGACGAGATCGACTGCGACCTTGAGAGCGGCGGCCGCGGTACGCTTGCCGTTGCGGGTCTGGAGCATGAACAGGCGGCCGCGTTCGATCGTGAACTCCATGTCCTGCATGTCTTTGTAGTGCTTCTCAAGCGTATTGGCGATCTTGGCGAACTGCTCGTAGACATCGGGCATGACGTCGCGGAGCTGGTCGATGCTCTGCGGGGTGCGGATGCCGGCGACGACGTCCTCGCCCTGGGCGTTCATCAGGAACTCGC
>CAZNGQ010000201.1:0-4903 GCA_964572095.1 uncultured Oscillospiraceae bacterium | reverse complement strand
CATGGAGACCGTGTACAAGGTCGCGTCGGCGATCCAGGAGGCCGTATCGGCTAAAACCGGCAACTACCTGGTGTTTCTGTCGTCGTTCGAGTATTTGCGTCTGGTGCATGCCGCGTTCCTGGAGATCAGCGGAAAGACCGTCGGTCCGGAACGCACCGTCCAGATCCAGACCCCCAATATGAGCGACGGGAACCGGAAACGGTATCTGGACCGGTTCCTGCGGTTCGGGGATCGGACGCTGGTGTCGTTTGCGGTTCTGGGCGGCGTGTTCGGGGAGGGCATCGACCTGATGGGAGACCGCCTGAGCGGCGTGGTCATCGTCGGCACGGGGCTGCCCATGTTCTGCCCGGAACGGGAGATCATGAAGGAGTATTACCAGAACACGATGGACGGCGGGTTTGAGTACGCCTACATGTATCCGGGATTCAACAAGGTGCAGCAGGCTGCCGGGCGGGTCATCCGAAGCGACGAGGACCGCGGGTTTGTGGTCCTCGTCGACGAGCGGTACAGGCGCCCTGAATACATGGAACTGCTTCCGGAGGAATGGAATCCGCATTATGTGGACAGCGATGAGGAATTGGGCGATGCGATCCGGTCTTTCGGCTGACAAGCCGGCCGGGATTACAGACTGGCGAGAAGATCCAGTTTCGCATACCTCTTTTCCATCTGGTTGGAGACGAATTTCTCGCTGATCCGCGACAGGGACTCGAACTCGCGATGGTCCAGCCGAAAGGAAAACAACCGGTCCAGCGGGGCGTCGCGCAGGTAGCGCATGCAGGCGAGCGCCCCGTCCGTCACCGCCAGCCGTTCCCCCGCCCGTGACACGCAGCCGGGTTTGGGGCAAACCACGCCGCAGACGGCAAACCCGAATCGGGCACCGTCCGGCGGCAGGGTTTCTCCACAGATCGAACACGCGTCCAGGACAGGGGTATAGCCCAACAGGCACATGAGGCGTATTTCAAACGCACGGACGACCAGCATGGGTTCACGGTCTTCCCTGTCCAACGCAGCCAGGGAAACGGCCATGAGACGATACAGGTCGGAGCTCTCCGAATGGTCGTCGCGCGCGGCGTCGCCCATCAGCTCGGTCAGGTGGGCGGCGCAGACAAGTCGTTCGATTTCTTCGCGCAGGCGGCGGAAATCCGCGACCCGTTCCGCGGAATCGATCGAGAACATGCCGGTCCGCGCATTGAGGAACAGTTCAAAATCACAGAACCCCAGCACCTGGGTGGTCTGCAGCAAAGGGCTTTTCTGACGGCGGGCGCCCCGCGCCGTCGCCGTGACCAGACCCCGCTCGGCGGTCAGGATGTCGACGATGCGGTCCGCATCGCGGTAATCCGTTTCCCGCAGGACGATCCCCCGGACCTTGACGTGTTCCAACGTCAGTCCTCCCCCTGGTACCCGAGATCGGCCAGGATTCCCGCACGATTGCGCCAGTCCTCGCGGACTTTTACCAGGAGTTCGAGATAGACCGGGCAGCCGGTCATCTCCTCGATCCGGACACGGGCGTCGGACCCGATCTTTTTCAGCATGGAACCGCCTTTGCCGATGAGGATGCCCTTGTGGGTTTCCCGTTCGCAATAAAGGACGGCGCCGATGGAAATCCGGTCGCGCGAATCTTCGTCGGCCGGTTCATTGTCCTTGAGCTCTTCAAAACGCTCGATCAGCACCCCGATGCCGTGGGGAACCTCCTCGTCCAGCGCGCGGAGGACCTGCTCCCGGATCAGTTCGGCGCACAGGACACGCTCGGTCTGGTCGGTCAACGCGTCCCGGGGAAAATAGCGCGGGCCTTCCGGCAGCACTTTCCGGATCTCGGCGAGCAGGATGTCGACTCCGTCGCCTGTTCGCGCGCTGACGGGGATGATGGCGGCGTTCGGATTCAGGTCCGCATAGGAGCGGATGATCGGAAGCAATGCCGGTTTCGCGACCTTGTCCGCCTTGTTGACCGCGAGGAACAGGGGCTTGCCCAGTGAAAGGCTGCGCTTGATCGCCTCCCTCTCCATCGCTGCGGGACCGGGGCGTTCCGCGTCGATCATCAGGAGAACGGCGTCCGCGTCGGACAGCGCTTTCCAGGCGGATTCCTGCATCAGGGTGCCCAGTTTGCTGGTCGGTTTATGAAGCCCCGGCGTGTCGATGAAGATCAGCTGGGATGCGTCGTCGTCGACAATGCATCGGATCGTGTGCCGCGTCGTCTGCGGTTTCGGCGACACGATCGCCAGGTGCATGTCGGACAGTCTGTTGAGAAGCGTGGACTTGCCCGCGTTGGGCCTGCCCAGAATGGCGATGAAACCGGAGTGAATGGTTTCCGGCACTTCGGATGATGTCATATTGTTTCTCCCTCCGCGGCGATACGCCGGATACCGAGTCTGTTGAGTATTTTTTCCTGTTTGGCGACCATTGTCTCTTCTTTCTCCGGGTCGATATGATCGTACCCGAGCAGGTGCAGCATGCCATGTGCGGTCAGGAAGGCGACTTCCCGGGTCAGGGTGTGTCCAAATCCCTTAGCCTGCCGCTCCGCGCGTGCCGGACAGATCAGAATGTCTCCCAGCCAGACGACAGGGCTCCCGCCTTCGGTCCGGTCCAGGTCTTCCGCCTGGAGCGGTGAAATCAACCGGCCTTCGTCCATATCGAGCATGGGGAACGACAGCACGTCCGTGATCCGGTCGATTCCGCGGTTTTCCCGATTGACCGTACGGATCCGGTTTTCACTGACGTAGGCGATCGTCACGCCCGCTATCAGTCCCTTTTTCTCCCATCGGGAAGCGAGAGAGCCATCCGACCAGACCGCTTCGGCCGTTCGGCCGACGACGTCGGACAGGAAGTCAGCGGGATACTTTCGCTGCTGGTTTGCGTACGTTACGATCATCGGGATATTTTACCCTTTCATGGAAATGTCCGGCATAAACCTGGAGGAAGGACTTGATGATCTCCTCGACTTCCTGGAAGGACAAACCGGAGGAGATCAACTGGTCCTGGTCGTTCTTCTCCTTGACGATCCGGCGGATCAGAGACTCAACGGCCGGCAGGGCAACCGTACCCGTGGATTTGACGGCGGCCTCGACAGAATCGGCCAGCATGACCAGCGCGGATTCCTGTGATGTCGGAACCGGGCAATGGTACCGGAAGTCCTCGGGAGACGGCTCCGGATAGCCGGCATCCGCGCATTCCTTTCGTGCTTTGTGGAAGAAGTAGGTCTGCAGGGTCGAGCCGTGATGTTCATGGATGATTTTGAGCAGTTCCGGCGGCAGGCGGTAACGCCGGCCGATCCGGACTCCGTTTTCGGGGTGGGCGGTGATGATCGCAGAGCTTTGCACGGCTGGAAGCTGGTCGTGCGGATTCCCTCCCTGCTGGTTTTCCGTGAACATATGCGGATTGTCGAGCTTTCCGATGTCATGATAGTAGGCACCGACACGGGCCAGCAAGGAATTCGCGCCGATCGCCTCCGCGGCGGTTTCCGCCAGGTTGGCCACCATCATGCTGTGCTGGCTGGTTCCCGGCGCTTCGATGAACAATCGCCGCAGCAGGACGCTGCCGGTCTGGGAGAGTTCGATCAGCCGCATGGGCGAAATGGTGTTGAGCAGCATCTCGAAGACTGGGAGCAGCCCGATGGCGGCAATGACCGACAGGCTGCCGGAAAGGATCGCGTAGGTTGCGTCGGTGACGATGGAATCCCATCCGACCCGGAAGATGATGCCATATCCGAGGATCGACGTAAAGCAGGCCAGTGCCGTGGCAATGATGATATAGGCGTAATTGTCCCTGCGGGAGATGCCCCTGGCGAACAGGGCGGCGACATAACATCCGGTCAGCGAGACCAGGATCGTTCGGATGTCATATCCGGTCATCGGCAGGATCAGGATGGTCAGCAGGCTGGACATGACGACGGACATGCGCAATCCGAAGTACGCGCACAGTACCACCGCGGCAAAATACGTCGGCGGCGCCAGCGGCGACATCCGGGTCACATAGATGGAAACCAGGAACGGCAGCATCAGGGCGATGAAAAGAGTCATCTGATTGCTGAAACTGGCCATCAGCTCCGATGCGTTGTTGCGCAGGAACGTGAAACCGATGCCGACGACCACCAGGAGCTGGACGAGGACCCCGACGAACAAGGACAGATCGAACTGCCCGTTCCGCAGCAGGCCGAGATCCGACAGCTGGCGATAGAGATCCGCAGTGACTAGCTCGCCCTTGCGTATGACATAGGTCCCCCGCTCGATGAGGACGGGATTGTCCATGGCCGCTTGATAAGCCGCCTCCCTCGCGCTCTCCGTCGCCGTCTGGTCAAGGACCGCGTTGGGTCGAAGGCTGAGGGACAGCAAGTCTCCGACCAGATCCATATCCTCTTTGTAAAAGTCGGCTCGCGCGACAAGCTCGCCCGTTTTCTGTTCGATCTGGATATCCAGTTCCGTCCGGTCGGCCATCTTCGCCAGGATGACCGCGCCAGCCGCTTTCGAGTTGTTGCGGATGCTGACATAGGAATCGGTCTCGATGGAAAGGAACCGGACCGCCTTGTCCAGGCTCATTGAAACGCCGAGCCGGTGTCCAAGCTGTTCGACGAGGCGACCGGCCAGCACTTCGATGGATAGCGGCAGTCCTGTCGCGGGGTCCAGATCCACCGCGTCTGCCCGGATTTCCGTGATGACGGCCGTGATGGCGTCCAGATCCTTCAGGGAATCCTGCGAAATGGAGTCCGATTTCACCCAGACGTCTTCCACGGAAGCCTGGGCGTTGCGCGCGGCTTCCTCGGTGCTGGTCTGGTTGACGATCGTCCTTTGCGCGACAATGTCGTAGACGCTGACCTCTCCTACGGTAAACCCGTAGTGGGCCGGCAGGGCTCGCAGATACAATACCGCCGCCGTTCCCAGCATCAGAAGGACAAGAAGCACGCTCATGGCGG
>CAZNGQ010000200.1:0-4980 GCA_964572095.1 uncultured Oscillospiraceae bacterium | reverse complement strand
TTCAAGCTCCGCGAGGGCATGAATGTCGGATGCATGGTCACCCTCCGCGGCGACCGTATGTACGAGTTTCTCGACAAACTGATTTCCATCGCCCTCCCGCGCGTCCGGGACTTCCGCGGCATCAACCCCAACTCGTTCGACGGTCGCGGCAACTATGCGATGGGCGTTCGGGAGCAGTTGATCTTCCCGGAAATCGATTATGACAAGATCGATAAGATCCGCGGCATGGACATCGCCATCGTAACCACCGCGAAAACCGACGAAGAGGCCAGGGAGCTTCTCACGCTGTTCGGTATGCCTTTCAGCAAATAATCGGGAGGAACACCACAAATGGCCAAAAAGTCAATGATCCTGAAACAGCAGAAGACGGCGAAGTACAGCACCCGCGCATACACACGCTGCAAACTTTGCGGCAGACCCCATTCAGTTCTACGCAAGTACGGCATCTGTCGCCTTTGCTTCCGGGATCTCGCCTACAAGGGCCAGATTCCCGGTGTGCGCAAGGCCAGTTGGTAACGTGGAGAACGGGTAAGGAGGAAGACACATGCAGATCACCGATTCCATAGCGGACATGCTCACCAGGATCCGCAACGGGGCTACCGCAAGGCACGCCACCGTCGACATCCCCGCCTCCAACCTCAAGAAGACCATCGCCGGCATCCTTCTCCAGGAAGGCTATATCCAGCGCGTGGAGCTCATCGAGGACAACAAGCAGGGCGTCATTCGAGTCACCTTGAAGTATGCCGGCAAGAAGCCTGTCATTTCAGGCCTCAAGCGCATTTCCAAACCAGGACTGCGGGTCTACTCGGACTCCGAGACGCTGCCGCGCGTTCTGGGCGGACTGGGCATCGCCATCATTTCCACATCGAGCGGCATCATGACGGATCGCGCGGCTCGGCTGAAAGGCGTCGGCGGGGAAGTCCTCGCTTATGTCTGGTAACCAGGTCACTCTGAAAGGGGACCGCTGCGCCCTCCAGGGGTTCTAGGTCTCGCAATCTCAAGAGCAGGAGGATCACGAACCATGTCAAGAATAGGCAGAATGCCGATCGAAATTCCAGCCGGAGTGAAGATCGAGCAGGACAACGGGCAGCTCACGGTTTCGGCCGGCGCCAAGGTCCTGTCGATGAAAGTGCACCCGGACATGAAGGTCGAGGTTCAGGACACCCAGGTCCTGGTCAGCCGTCCTTCGGATTCCAAAAACCACAAGGCGCTTCACGGCCTGACCCGTTCTCTGGTCGCCAACATGGTGACCGGAGTGTCCAAGGGCTTCGAGAAGGCCCTCGACATCAACGGCGTCGGCTGCAGGGCACAGAAGCAGGGCAACAAGCTCGTCCTCAACCTCGGCTACTCGCACCCGATCGAGATGGAGGATCCGGAAGGAATCTTCATTGAAGTGCCGGCACCGAACAAGATCATCGTGAAAGGCGCCGACAAGCAGCTTGTCGGCGAGATCGCGGCCAAGATCCGTTCCTTCCGTCTGCCGGACGCCTACAAGGGTAAGGGAATCAAGTACGATTACGAGGTTCTCAAGTTGAAGCCAGGCAAGACCGGTTCCAAGTAACTGCGTTTTGAGAAAGGATGAGATCGTATGATAAAGAAAGTCGCTCGCAGCGTAATCCGAAATAGAAAGCACCTGCGCGTGCGCAAGAAGATCAGCGGCGTGGCGTCCTGCCCCCGGCTTTGCGTGTACCGCAGCCTTTCCAACATCTATGCACAGATCATCGACGACGAGTCCGCGACCACGCTGGTCTCGGCCTCGACCATGGACAAGGATATCCGCGCCCTCGGCTACGGCGGCAATGCCAAGGCAGCCGCTCTCGTCGGGAAACTGATCGCCGAGCGCGCCCTCGAAAAGCAGATCGAATCGGTTGTTTTCGATCGTGGCGGGTACATCTATCATGGTAGGGTCAAAAGCCTGGCCGAAGCGGCGAGGGAAGCCGGACTGAAGTTCTGACGCTGGAGGTAACAGAATGCGTGTTGATGTCAATACCCTGGATCTGAAAGAAAAAGTCATCCATATCGGACGCGTCGCCAAGACCGTCAAGGGCGGACGCAATTTCCGTTTTGCCGCACTGGTCATCGTCGGCGACGAGAACGGCCATGTGGGAAAAGGATTGGGCAAAGCAGCCGAGATTCCGGAAGCGATCCGCAAGGGAATCGAAGACGCCAAGAAAAACCTGATCGAGATCCCGCTGAACGCCACCACGATCCCCCATGAGATCATCGGCAATTTCGGCGCAGGCAAAGTCCTGCTCAAGCCGGCCAGCGCCGGTACCGGCGTCATCGCGGGCGGTCCGGTCCGGACGGTCTGCGAACTCGCCGGGATCAAGGATATCCGTACCAAGTCCCTGGGCACGAACAACCCCAACAACATGGTCAACGCCACCATGGCCGGTTTGTCACTGCTCAAGTCCCCGGAGGTCGTCGCGAGACTGCGCGGCAAATCCATCGAAGAAATACTTGGATAGGAGGACACCACCACCATGGCCATGCTGAACATCACGCTCGTCAAGAGTGTCAACAGTGCAAAGAAGCCGCACGTCGCGACTATCCAGGCTCTGGGACTGACCAAGATCGGCCAGACCGTGCAGCAGCAGGACAACGCCGCCATCCGCGGCATGCTGCACAAGGTGGCCCACCTTGTCCGGATCCAGGAAGAATAGGAGGAGTACACGATGAAGCTCAATGAAGTGAAATCTTCTGCCGGATCCCGCCAGAACGCATACCGCAAGGGACGCGGCGTAGGATCGGGCAACGGCAAAACCGGCGGTCGCGGACACAAAGGCCAGAACTCGCGTGCCGGCGGCGGTGTGCGTCCGGGCTTTGAAGGCGGCCAGATGCCGATCTTCCGTCGCTTGCCCAAGCGCGGGTTCAACAACTCCCGCTTCGCCATGGACTATATCGAAATCAACGTGTCCGACTTGGAAGCCTTCGAGAACGGATCGACCGTCGATTCCGACTCCCTCAAGGCCTCCGGCATCATCACCCTGCCCAAGAACAACGACGGCATCAAGATTCTTGGCAATGGCGACCTGAGCCGTAAACTGACAGTCAAGGCAAACGCCTTCACGGCGTCTGCAAAGGAAAAGATCGAAAAGGCTGGTGGAACGGCAGAGGAGGTATAACCTGTATGCCCGGAATGCTTGACACGGTTGTCAATGCCTGGAAATCCATCGAAGTCCGGAAGAAGATCCTGTTCACCCTCGCCATGCTGGTCATATACAGCATCGGAAAGGTCATCCCGGTTCCCGGCATTGACCAGGCTGAGTTTTCGAAGCTGCTCCAACAGTTCGGCCAACTGGGCCAGCTGATGGACATCATATCCGGCGGCGCGCTCAACCAGGTATCGCTCTTCGCCATGGGCATCACGCCCTACATCAACTCCTCCATCATCCTGCAGTTGCTGACGGTCGCCATCCCGGCGCTCGAGCGCCTGCAGAAGGAAGGCGAGGAGGGCCGAAAGAAAATCACCAAGATCACCCGTTACGTCACGATCGGCCTCGCCCTGTTCCAGGCTACCGCGTTCTGGTTCGCGACGCGCACGGCCATGTCCAGCACGCTGCCGCCTTTCCTGGCGATGATCCTGATCGTCGTCTCGTTCACCGCCGGCACGGCCTTCATCATGTGGATCGGTGAAAAGATCGACCAGTTCGGAATCGGCAACGGCATCTCGCTGCTGATCTTCGCCGGCATCGTTTCCCGCGGCCCGTCGATGATTTCCGGGTTCGTCATCGCCCTCAAGGACTGGAGCTTCAACATCGGCAAAGCCGCCGCGAGTTCCGTCGTCGGCGTCCTGGTTTCCATTCCCCTCGGGCTCCTGGTCGTGATCTTCGCGGTCGCCATCGTCGCCCTGGTGGTGTTCGTCTCCACCGCGGAGCGCCGTATCCCCGTCCAGTACGCAAAACGCGTGGTCGGACGTAAACAGTACGGCGGACAGAACACCTACCTGCCGATCAAGGTGAACAGCGCGGGCGTCCTGCCGGTCATCTTCGCGATGTCCCTGCTCTCGATGCCGTCCACGATCGTCTCGTTCTTCTTCTCAAACAGTACGGGCGCAGTCGCGATGTTCTTCAAGAATTTCGCGAACCAGCCGGTGTACTATCTGGTTTATGCGTTCCTGATCGTAGGGTTCACGTTCTTCTACTCGATGATCCAGTTCAATCCGGTGGAGATCGCGAACAACCTGCAGAAAAACGGCGGATTCATCCCTGGCATCCGGCCAGGCCGTCCCTCGTCCGACTTCATCCTCAGGACCTCGCGCAGACTCAACTGGTTCGATGCGATCTTCCTGATGATCATCGTCCTGACGCCGGTTCTGCTGGGCGCGGTCACTTCCTCGTCCTCGTCGCTCTGGTTCGGCGGCACGGCGATCCTGATTGTTGTCGGTGTTTCGCTTGACCTGGTCAAGCAGATGGAATCCCAGACGCTCATGCGCCATTACAAAGGATTCCTGGATTGAAACCATTGCATGACTCGGGAAGGGCATCCGGTTTTAATCCGGATGCCCTCCCTTTCGGTTTTCCGGGAGGTATGAAATGAACATCATCCTGCTTGGGGCTCCCGGCTCTGGAAAAGGAACGATCGCCGGCGAGCTCTCGAAGTTCTACCGGATCCCGCATGTTTCGACCGGGGATCTTTTTCGCCACAACATCAAAGAGCGTACGCCGCTCGGGATCGAAGCGGAAAAATACATCACGGCCGGACAGCTGGTTCCCGATTCCGTCACGATCGGCATGGTCGATTCGCGTCTTGGCGAACCGGACTGCGCGAACGGTTTCCTGCTGGACGGATTTCCCCGGACCTTCGCCCAGGCGGTCGCGCTGGACGAACGGCTGGACGCGGCCGGTGCCCGGGTGGATTCCGTCCTGAACATCCGGTTGAGCAGCGAGACGATCCTCCGGCGCATATCCGGCAGAAGGGTCTGCAGCGAATGCGGCCAGAGCTACAACGTGAATTTCAATCCCACGCGCGTCGAGGGAG
>CAZNGQ010000199.1:0-5096 GCA_964572095.1 uncultured Oscillospiraceae bacterium | reverse complement strand
CGTCCTGGTGACCGAAGCGATCGATTTGGTGAAAGCCATCGCATAGATCTCCGCCAATGGCATTGCCCCGTCCGACCGGGTACGTCCAAAGAGCCGCAAGGCTCTTTTTTTTTGCGTGTCAGCCTGGTCCTTTACTTTGAGCGTAAAGGGGGGTAGAATTTAAACGTATTCTTTAAACATTTGTTTTAATTTTTTGTTTGCAATCGGAGGACCTCTGTGGAACGTTTCATCCGCTCGTTCATCCGCCAGCGGCGGCTTCTCCTATGGCTCGCCGCGGGACTGGTCGTGGTCTGCGCGATCCTCATCCCGACCGTCACGGTCAACTACGACATGCGCGCGTACCTGCCCGGGAACAGCGAGACCCGGTCGGCATCGGCCCGCATGGACGAGCTGTTCGGACTGGCCGCCACCGCCTCGGTCATGACCGGCCCGACCACCCTGCCGGAGGCGCTGGCGCTCAAGCCGCTCCTGGCCGCGGTTCCCGGCGTTGCGTCCGTGACGTTCCTGGACGATGTCGCCGACCCTCTCCGGCCGTTGTCCGGGCTGGATCCCGCAATATCCCGTCCATTCTGGCGCGACGGATACGCGCTGTTCCGCGTGACGTTCGACGCGTCCGAGTACGCGCCCGCCACCCGGACCGCGCTGGCCGGGCTGCGCGCGGCAGCGGGCGAGGACGCCGCCATATCCGGGTCCGCGGCCCGGACGGCCAACATGATCACGGGCGTCGGCAAGGAGATCGGCCTGATCATGCTGTACGTCATTCCCGTCTTTCTGGTCATCCTTGTCGCGTTCACCCATTCGACAGTGGAGGCGGCGCTGTTCATGCTCGTGACCGGCATCGCGGTCATCGTCAACATGGGCACAAACCGGCTGTTCCCCAGCATTTCCTTCATGACGCACCTGTCCGCCGCGGTTCTCCAGCTGGCGGTTTCCATGGACTACTCCATTTTCCTGCTGCACCGGTTCAACGAGGAGCGGCTGACGGCCCGCTCGCCGGAGGAGGCCATGGTCCGTGCCGTGCGCTCCTCGCTGCCGACGATCTCCGCCAGCGCCCTGACCACCGTCGTCGGTTTCTTCTCACTGGTGTTCATGCGCTATACGCTGGGGAGCGACATCGGACTGGTCCTGACCAAGGGCATCCTGCTGAGCCTGCTGTCGATCATCCTGCTGCTGCCCGGCCTCGCGCTGGTGTGCCTGAAAGGCATCGACCGCACCGGGCACCGCACGCTGCTGCCGTCGTTCCGCCGGCTGGGCGGGGCCGCGCTGCGGATCCGGTGGCTCGTCATTCCGCTCTGGGTGCTGATCGGGGTGTTCGCCTTCCTCGCGCAGAACGCCAACAGTTTCACGTACAGCGAATCCGCGATCCTGTCGGGCAAGGGCTCCCGCGTCGAGGCGGACGCACAGGCCGTCGAAGCGCGTTTTGGCCTGGACAATCCGCTCGCCGTCCTGCTGCCGGATCCCGGCCAGGCCCGGGAGGCCGAACTGGCCTCCGCGCTGGCCGCGCTCCCCGCCGTCAACTCGGTCCAGTCGCCGGCCCTGCTGGCCGATCCGCTGCTGCCGCGCAGCATCCTGCCCGCCCCGCTCACCGAAGCGTTCGCCGCGGACGGATGGATCCGCATGATCGTGTCGCTCGACACCACCGAAGAGTCCCCCGCCGCCTATGCGGCCACCGACGCGGTCCGTGCGACCGTAGATGCGCACACCGGAGGCGCGGGAATCGTCCTGGGCGCCACGACAGGCGTCCAGGAGATCCGACGGATCGTGGAGGCCGACTACCGGATCGTCACGCTTGTATCGATCGCGGCGGTCCTGGTGATCCTGTGGTTCACGTTCCGTTCGTCGACCCTGCCGTTCCTGCTGGTCCTGGTGATCGAGTCCGCGGTATGGATCAACATGGCGGTTCCGTATTTCAACAATTCCCCGCTGAGTTTCATCGGCTACCTGATCGTCGGCGCAATCCAGCTGGGCGCGACCATCGACTATGCCATCCTGCTGACCGGGCGGTATGTCGAAGCGCGGCTTGTCTCGGACCGCGGAGCCGCGGTCCGGACGGCGGTTCGGATGGCCGGCGGGTCGATCCTCACGTCGGCCGGGATCATGACCGCCGCCGGGCTGGTCGTCTCGCTGGTCTCGCGCATCGCCGGCATCCGCGAGATCGGACGCCTGATCGGCCGCGGGGCGGCGGTCAGCGCCCTGCTGGTGCTGACGGTCCTGCCGCTGCTGCTGTTTCTGCTCGACCGGGCGATCCTCGCGACGACCCGTGCCTTCCGTCCCCTGAAAGCCCTGCCTGAAAGAGAGGAATCCCTATGAAAAACCATCGATTCCCAAAATATGCCGCTCTGGCCGTTGCCGCGGTTCTCCTGCTTCTGCCGTTCTCGCCGTCCCGGCCGGCTTCAGCCGGCACAACGGCGCAGCCGATGGCCGCAAGCGCCGCGCCGGGGGTTTCCGCCGCGTTCCAGAAGGACGAGACCGTCTACGGCCTGCTGGCGCCCGACGGCGCGGTCCGGCGCATCGAGGTGGTCAACCACTTGTCCGGCGCTCCCGGCACCTGGATCGACCCGGGTGTCTATGCCACGGTGGAAAGCCTGACCGCAGGCGTGACGCCGATCCTCGCCGACGGGCAGGTCCGCATCGAGTCCGCCGACGGCATGGACCGGTATTACCAGGGCACCCTGCAGACCGACACCCCCCTGCCATACCTCGTCGGCATCGCCTACCGCCTGGACGGCAAGCCGGTGGATGCCGGCAGCCTGTCGGGCGCGGACGGACCCGTCGACATCACGATGAGCGTTTCCCCCAATCCGGCGGCCGCCCGGCCGTTCCGCGACCGGCTGGTCCTGCAGGCCTCTGTCACGCTCGACATGCAGTACGCCCGCGACATCCGGTCGGACGATGCCGCGCGGATGATCGCCGGGCGCTCCGCCATCCTGTCGTTCACACTGCTCCCGGGGCAATCCGCGGAGTGGACGATCTCGTTTACCGCCGTCGATTTCCGCATGTCCCCGATCACCATGACCGCGCTGCTGCCGAACACCGGCACGGCGGGCCTGTCGGATCTCGTCGACGGGCTGGACGAGCTGCGCAGCGGAGCGACAAGCATGGCCGGAGCAGGCAGCAGTCTGGCAGACGGGCTCACCGCGCTGTCCGGCGGACTGGCCGCGCTCGACAACGGCCTGGCGGACGCTTCCGCCGGTTTGACCGCGCTGGCGGACGGCGCGTCCGCGGTGCAAGGCGGCGGGCGGCAGCTCGCCGGGGAGGCCGCGACCCTGACCGCGGGCATGGCGTCACTCGAGTCCGCGATCGCCTCCCTCGCCACCCAGGGCGCGCAGCTTTCCAGCGGATACGGCCAATTGGCCGGCGTGTTGTCCACGCTGACCGTGCCGCCGGAACAGGTCCCCGTTCTATCCGCCGGTCTGGAGCAGCTCGCGCAACTCAACCAGGGTTTGCAGGCCACCGTGCAGGGGTTGGAATCCATCCGGACCCATTATGCGGAATTGTCCGGCGGCGTGGTCGCGATGGCGGCCGGCCTGTCCGGCCTGAGCGATGGCTGGGCCAGTGCATCCGATGGGCTCGCCGGCACCGACGCCGGCATCCGGCAGCTCGCGGCCGCCGCCGCGCGGATCGCGGCCGAGGCTGCGGCCCTCCCGGACGGCGCGCAGCAGCTGGCCGACGGACAGCAGGCGCTGGCCGACGCGCTGGCGACGCTGAACGGGGAGGTCGGCCGGTTGACCGGCGTGTCCGACTCGGCGCTGCCGTCCTTTGCGGCGCCGGACGGAACCGCTCCCCGCAGCGTGCAGTTCCTGCTCCACACGCCGGAACTGTCGCCGCCGGCCGCCGTTTCAGACGATCCGGCACCACAGGACGGCGGATCGGGGTTTTTCAAAAAACTGATGGATCTGTTCAAAAGGTGATCAGAGGTATAAAGGATCAACAGGAGGACATTGGTCAGATCTTGGTCCTAACCTCATGCGAAAATACAATTACGCCTATTCATCGATTTCCTTTAATATAGCGTCAATCCGTTCAAACGAATGAATGGCGTCATCAAAATGATGCTTGGTTCCCCAATAGATCAGGTCAGTAGATAAGGATTCGAAACGCGCTCGGATTTCCTGTGTGAATTTCTCTTGCCACAAATAGAAACCATAAGGCCCAGTCGGATCATAATCGTGTGCCAAGCCTCTTCTCCCGAGATAGAATGAGTCTGTATCCTTTGTAAGGCGAACAAGTCTTTTCAAATCTTCCCTATTGTTGAGAAAACCCAAAATATCCGAGCGTTTCATCAATTGATACACATCATAGATATGTCTGACTTTCTGACCAAGGGTACCGCAAATCGCATGCCTCTTCACAGCGAAGATTTTGTCCAGAAACGTTCTTTCAATTCGCAATGTATTGATGCCAACTGGCCTCAGAGTGAATTCGTCAGCAACATCCTCCATTGATTTGGAAACGAGATAGTCTTGAATGTAGGTTGATAGTTGCTTCTTGTCATATGGATCAGGCTTGACACTGGAACCAATTTCCAGCTTGATCCTTGATTGTTCCTTATCTGTCTCTTCGTACCAAACATAGGAACTCTTGTTGCGGCTATTGCGTTCTGAATTGATTTTCTCCGAGCTCGCATCACCGATGATCATCCGCTCAATTTGTTTCAAATCCTTATCGTATTGACGATCTGTTATCTCACGTTCCGGAACGTATGTCAGATCAATGTCCTCTGAGAAACGATCAATGGAACCAGGGTAGCACTTGCTCAACGAAGTTCCACCTTTGAACACGCAGAAGTCCGCATATGGACTCTTCTCCAGATTTTGAAGCAACAGAACGATGTAGTAGTCCCTCTTGATGGCGGCCTCCGGGATTCCAATATTCATTGCAGTCAACGAAATCAAATCGTCAAAAGCTTCTTTATGTAGGTGCAGGTTCATAGATCGCCCCCATTTTTGGAATCCTATAGGTCGAGGTCGAAGATAATTGTCGTGATAACGTGTTCTCAATGCCAAAATAGTCGAGAGCATGGTGCAAGAAGGCAATCGTTGATTTCTTGTACTTCATGTTGCACAGAACCTGATGAGCAGCCTTGTCCGAATAAC